>NZ_QTQJ01000008.1:0-262089 GCF_003853795.1 Burkholderia sp. Bp8991
CGCACCGAAAGCCACGTGATGCTGGTGGACCTGCGCGCGAAGAACATCACGGGCAAGGCAGCGGAAGCGGCGCTCGGCGCGGCGCACATCACGGTGAACAAGAACGCGATCCCGAACGATCCGGAGAAGCCGTTCGTGACGAGCGGCATCCGCCTCGGTTCGCCGGCGATGACGACGCGCGGCTTCGGCACGGCGGAAGCCGAGCAGGTCGGCAACCTGATCGCCGACGTGCTCGAGAACCCGGAAGATGCAGCGACGATCGAGCGCGTGCGCGCGCAAGTGGCCGAGCTGACGAAGCGTTTCCCGGTCTATCGCTGATCCGGCATGCGCTGCCCGTTCTGCCGGCATGAGGACACGCAGGTCGTCGACTCGCGCGTGTCCGAAGATGGCGCCGCGATTCGTCGGCGCCGTCGTTGCTCGGCTTGCGACAAGCGCTTCACGACGTACGAGCGGGTCGAGCTGAACCTGCCGGCCGTCGTGAAGAAGGACGGCAGCCGCACGGAATTCGACCGTCGCAAGATCGTCGCCAGCATGCAACTCGCGCTGCGCAAGCGGCCGGTTGCGGCTGACGCGATCGACGCGGCGGTCGCCCGCATCGAATATCAGCTGCTCGCAACCGGCGAGCGTGAAGTGCGTAGCGAGAAGCTCGGCGAGCTCGTGATGAACGAGCTGCGCGGCCTCGATACGATCGCCTATGTCCGTTTCGCGTCGGTTTACCGCCGGTTCGAGGACGTTTCCGAATTTGCCGACGTGATCGAAGAGTTCCGTCGCGCGTCCCCCTCCAAGCCTCCGCGTAAGCGCTGACGCGCTGCGTCCGTTCATCGTCTTCTCCGTGGTTCAGTTCGCGCCGATTGTGTCGGCTGCGATCGCACGTCGCCAGTCGGCCGTTCGGCCAATGGCGCGCGTTCGCTCGCGTCGCTACAGTCGACGCATCACGTTGACGGAGGGCGATCGCGATGGGACTGCACCGGCAGGGTGTTGAAAAACGCATGCGATGCGGCGGCTTCACGCTCGTCGAGTTGATGGTCGCGATCGCGCTGGCAGCCGCGATCGGACTTTACGCCGCACCCGCATTCGATCAGTGGCGCATGCGCGAACGCGTGGAGGCCCGCGCGCTCGCGCTGCTTGGTGCGCTGTCGTTCGCGCGCACCGAGGCGACGCGTCTCGGCGTGCGTGTCACGCTGTGCAGGGCCGGGCGCGATGGCGACTGCGTGCGGCCCGGCGAGCGGTGCGATCCGGCGGAATGGTCGTGCGGCTGGATCGTCAGCGGGCAGTTCGACGGGCAGTCGCGCGTGCTGCGGCGCTATCCGCGCGATGCCGACGTCGCTATCGCGGGCGCGGCGCACGATCTGGCATTTGCGCCGTCGGCAGGCCAGGTGATCGGCGGGATCCGGCGTTTCGAATTGCGTCCGCAGCGTGCGCTGCCCGGCGATGACGCACGCGTATCGCGCTGCATCCGGATCGCGGCGGGCGGTCGGGCACGCGTCGTCGCCGGTCGTTGCGACGCGGCATGACGTGCGCACGCAAGTCGATGCGCGGCACGTCGCTGCTCGAAGCGGTGCTGGCCATCGCGTTGCTCGCAACCGTGATGCTGGCCGTGGCCGGCAGTCAGCTCGCGATGACGCGCACGCAGCGGGCGACGATCTGGCGTGAACGCGCGCTGTGGCTGGCCGACGCTCGCATCGAGCGCCGGCGCGCGGCGACGGGCGCCGACGACGGCATCGCGGCGCTCGCGGCTGCATCGCTGCCCGGCGGCACGATGACACTCGACGATGGACCGGCCGGTGTCCGCTACGTGGTGGTCGGCTGGCGCGACACCAACGCCTACGCGGCGACTTCCACGCGATGTGAAGGTGCGGGCGCTACGGTCAAGCCGGCGTCGTGCGTGCGGATACCGTTTCGGGAGGCCCATGCCGATGCGGACGAACGCTGATCGCCGCAGCCGCGCGCATACACTGCTCGAAGTGCTGATCGCGATGACCGTCGGCCTGCTCGTGCTTGCCGCGGCCGGTGCGCTGTACCACGCCCAGCGCATCGCGCAGCGGCGCGCGGAAGACGGGTTCCGGATGCGCGATGCGGCCGCGACCGCGCTGATGCTGATCGGCCAGCAGATCCAGATGGCCGGGTTTCGTCCGCTCGATGTCGAAGGGGCGTCATCGCTGCCGCCGGTGTTCGGTTGTTCCGCGGGGCGCGTGCGAGGCGATGGCGCGCAGGTGCGCTGCGAAGCCGTGCGCGCAGCGTCGGATGCGGTGCTGGTTCGGTATGTCGGCGATGCCGTGTCGACGTGGCCGACGGTCGGTGCACAGGTGTCGGATTGTCTCGGGCAGGGTGTCGGCGCTCCCGGTGAGCGGTCGCTCGTGGAAAACCGTTTCGACGCGCATGTCAGCCCGTCGACGGGCGAGCCCGAGTTGTACTGCGAGGGAAGCGGGCGCCCGGGTACGCCGCAGCCCGTCGTGTCCGGCATCGATCAGCTGCGGGTCCGTTACCTGCGTCGCGCAGGCGCGCGGTTCGTCAACGCGGAGGCGATGGGTGCCGGCGACTGGCACGATGTCGTCGCCGTGCATGTATGCGTGCGGGCGCGTGGCGAACCGATTGACGGGCCCGCGCGTCATGTCGATTGCGACGGCCGCACGGCCGTTTCGCGGGACGATCGCGCGCATCTGGTGCTGCATCGAATCGTCGCGTTGCGCAATGCCGCGGTCGCATTCGCGGATCCCGTCCGTGACGCGGCGCAGGACCACGAGGTAGCGCGATGATCCATGCAACCGAATTCGTCGGCGAGCTTGCGATGCGAATCGCGGCCGTCCGCGCAAGGGGGCGCATCGTTGCTTTCTTCGACTCACAGCAAGCGGTGAGGGCCTCATGCTGAGCGGAAGAACGACGCGCGCACGCTTTCCATCCGCCAGCCGCGGCTGGCGTCGCGACGCGGGCCTTGCATTGCCTGCCGTGATCGCTGTCGGCGCGGCGGTCGCCGCGCTGACCGGCACATGGTTCGAATCCGCGCTGACGGAATCGCGCCGCACGCGTGCATTGTCGGACCGGTTGATTGCATTTCACGCGGCCGACGCAGCACTGGCAGCCTGTACCGCGCGATTGCTCCGCGGCGGGGCGCCGTACATGGACGAACCGCTATCACCCGGCGAGCCGGATGCATGGCGGCGTACGCCCGCGCTGGGCGTCGACGATGCATTCGCACCGTTCGCCTCCTGGCCGATGGCGGCCCAGCCGCCGCGTTGCCTGATCGAGGCCTGGCGAGGCGTCGGTCCGCAAGGGAGTCGCGCTTACCTCGTCACCGCGCGTGGTGTCGGCGGCCATGCGTCGAGCGTGGTCTGGCTGCAGAGCCAGGTCGCGCTGCGCGACGGACGCATTGTGGCGCAGCGCTGGCGTCGCGTCGCGGCGGTGCATCGATGAAAGCGCCTGGATTGCTGCGCCGGTCGGCGGCGTTCACGTTGCTCGAACTGATGATCGTGCTTGCGATCGTCGCTGTGCTGGCCGCGTGGGGCGTCCCGTCGTATCGCGAACATGTCGCGCGCATGCATCGCGCGTCCGCGGTTGCCGCGCTGTATCGCGCCGCTCAATATCTCGAAACGCTCGACGGCCCGGCGCCGCAGACGTTGCCGGATGCATACGCACAGGCACCGCCGGACGGGCAGGCGATTTACCGCGTGGGGCTGAAACGATCGGTCGGCGACGATGCGCAGGTCGTCTACGAACTCGTTGCGAACCCGCTCGAGGCAGGCCCGATGCGTGCCGATGCATGCGGCGCATTCACACTGCGTTCGGACGGCACGAAAGGCAATACGGGATCGAGCGACGCAGCGTCCGAGACACTGGGGCGGACATGCTGGGGCGTGCGCTGATCGCCCGATTACCCGATCGTCCGATCACGCACGGAAAACGCGCACCGCCGGATGGCCGTGCACGCCCGTCGTTGCGTATCAGTCGTCGTTCGCGGCCATTGCGCGTTCATCGCGCGACTGTTTCCAGATCCGGTAGAACTCCCACGCGGCGAAGCCGACGGTGCCCCACTTCAGCGCGGGGCCCGCGCTCGCGCGCAGCAGCGATCGAATGGGTTTCGCCAGCACGAGCGACGCGAGCGAACTCAGCATCGGATACTGGTTGACGAGCTGGCCGAGGTTCGCGTTCAGGTTCTTGGCGGACTGGCTCAACTTGCCGCTCGACAGGCCGGGGATGAACACCTTGAGCCAGCTGAAGCGCGTGACGGCGTGGCGCATTTCGGCGGCGGCTTCGGCAAGCTCGAGCCGCTCGACCTCGGATCGCAGGATCAGCAATTCCTTGCGGAGCGCGCGATGCTGCGACGCGCTCCACTTCGATCGCGACGAATGGGGGCGGGGCGAGTGGCCCGTGACGTTCTGGCTCATGGCGCGTCGGCGAAGTAGGTGAGAGGGGTGAACGCGACTGCGTTCACGGCTTGCCGCGGAAAGCCTCGCGGTCTTTCTCGAGCTCGGCGAGCGTTGCTTCGAACACGGTCGGCGCCTCGCGCAGGCCCGTGCGCGCCTTCAGCGCACATGCGATACCGGCGATCGCGTACAGCGCGGTGATGACCGCGAGCGATTGCCACCGGTAGGTGTCCCAGAACGCGATCGTGACGAGCACGGTCAGGCTGATGAGCGCCATCGTCGCGAGCATCATGGCCGCGAGCCCGAGGAACAGCACGCCCATCAGGCGTTCCTTCTCCTCGGCGAGTTCGATGCCGACCAGTTCGAGGCGCGTCTGCAGCAGGCCGATCGCGGAGCCGACGAAGCGGCGCAACGGTCCCTGGCCGGACGGCTGCGAGTGGGTGTCTGTCGTCATGAATAAGGCGCTTGCGCGCGCAGTGAGCGTCTAGGTCAAAGCTGGCCGGCGGCGAACCGCCGGCCGGCTTCGGCGCCCATGTGCCGCACCGGGCGGCGCATGGGGCGGAACGGCGCCGAGCGCGTTACTTGCGGTTGATCAGCAGGCCGATCAGCACACCGACGCCGGCGGCGACGCCGATCGACGTCCACGGATGCTCGTGCACGTAGTCGTCGGTCGCGCGCGCGGCCTTCTTGCCTTTCTCGACCACCACGACCTGGACGTCGGTTGCCTTTTCCTTGGCCTGCTTCAGGCGCGACAGGGCTTTTTCGCGCAGTTCCGCCGCACGGTCGCCCGTGCTGCTCGCCGCTTGCTTGAGCAGATCCTCGGCGTCCGCGAGAACGGTTTTGATATCCGACATCAGTTTCTCCTTGTTGATTTCCGACATTGCAACTCCCTTCATGCTGTCATGCTGCAGGTTCACATCCTAGCGAAACGCCTGCCCGCTGGCGAGCCGGGACAAATAAACGGCGGCAGTGCAAGACTGCATGGTAAACGACTCGTAATCGTCAACAGAGCTTCAGACGATACGAAAAGTTTCCCTGGACGCCATTCGTGCCGCGCCGCCACCCGGCAAAAATGACAAAAAAGTATGAATATCAAACGTAATAATCGTTCGCATGTCTCATTGCTTCCCGTAAGCTGATGGACTGTCCCGCGCCATCCAGCGCGCGGTTTCAACCAGCATCGTTCGAGGAGGGAACATCATGAGTCTGCGTCTTGGCGACATCGCACCGGATTTCGAGCAGGAATCGAGCCTGGGCCCCATCAAGTTTCACGAGTGGCTGGGCGACAGCTGGGGTGTCCTGTTCTCGCACCCGGCCGATTACACGCCGGTGTGCACGACTGAACTCGGGCTGACCTCGAAGCTGAAGGGCGAATTCGAGAAACGCAACGTGAAGGTGATCGCGCTGTCGGTCGACGGCGTCGAATCGCACAAGGGCTGGATCAACGACATCAACGAAACGCAGTCGACCGTGGTCGGTTTCCCGATCATCGCCGACGCGGACCGCAAGGTTTCGCAGCTGTACGACATGATCCACCCGAACGCGAACGAAACGCTGACGGTGCGCTCGCTGTTCGTGATCGATCCGAACAAGAAGGTGCGGCTCACCATCACCTATCCGGCCAGCACCGGCCGTAACTTCGACGAAGTGTTGCGCGTGATCGACTCGCTGCAGCTGACCGACAATTACAAGGTCGCGACGCCCGGCAACTGGAAGGACGGCGACGACGTCGTGATCGTGCCGTCGCTGCAGGATCCGGAAGAGCTGAAGAAACGCTTCCCGAAGGGTTTCAACGCCGTGCGGCCGTACCTGCGCCTCACGCCGCAGCCGAACAAGTAAGGAGCGGCTGCCGCCTCGGCGGCGCGTGACGAACGCGCGTCGATGAAAACGGCCCGCCCGGCAGCGATGCCGGGCGGGCCGTGTCGTTTCAGCGGCGACGATGCGACGCGAAGGGCGCCGCGCCGGGCAGGCGAATGATCAGAAGAATGCCTGGATGCCCGTCTGGGCGCGGCCGAGGATCAGCGCATGGATATCGTGCGTGCCTTCGTACGTATTCACCACTTCGAGGTTCACGAGGTGGCGCGCGACGCCGAATTCGTCCGAGATGCCGTTGCCGCCGAGCATGTCGCGCGCGAGCCGCGCGATGTCGAGTGCCTTGCCGCACGAGTTGCGCTTCATGATCGACGTGATCTCGACGGCCGCCGTGCCTTCGTCCTTCATCCGGCCGAGACGCAGCACGCCTTGCAGGCCGAGCGTGATTTCGGTCTGCATGTCGGCGAGCTTCTTCTGGATCAACTGGTTCGCGGCGAGCGGGCGGCCGAACTGCTTGCGGTCGAGCACGTACTGGCGCGCGGTGTGCCAGCAGGACTCGGCTGCGCCGAGCGCGCCCCAGGCGATCCCGTAGCGCGCCGAGTTCAGGCACGTGAACGGGCCGCGCAGGCCGCTCACGTCCGGCATCAGGTTCTCTTCGGGCACGAACACCTCGTCGAGGACGATCTCGCCGGTGATCGACGCACGCAGCCCGACCTTGCCGTGGATCGCCGGCGCCGACAGTCCCTTCCAGCCCTTCTCGAGAATGAAGCCGCGGATCGCGTCCTTGCCGTTTTCTTCCAGTTTCGCCCACACGACGAACACGTCGGCGATCGGCGAGTTGGTGATCCACATCTTCGCGCCGGACAGCGAATAGCCGCCGGGCACCTTCTTCGCGCGCGTGACCATGCTGCCCGGGTCGGAGCCGTGGTTCGGCTCGGTCAGCCCGAAGCAGCCGATCCATTCGCCGCTCGCGAGCTTCGGCAGGTATTTCTGCTTCTGCGCGTCCGAGCCGAATTCGTGAATCGGCACCATCACGAGCGACGACTGCACGGACATCATCGAGCGGTAGCCGGAGTCGACGCGCTCGACTTCGCGCGCGATCAGCCCGTAGCTCACGTAATTGAGACCGGGGCCGCCGTATTCTTCAGGAATCGTCGGGCCGAGCAGGCCGATCTCGCCCATCTCGCGGAAGATCTCGGCGTCGGTGCGCTCGTGGCGGAACGCTTCGGTCACGCGCGGCGCGAGCTTGTCCCGCGCGTACGCGTGCGCGGCATCGCGCACCATCCGCTCTTCTTCGGTCAGTTGCTGGTCGAGCAGCAGCGGATCGTCCCAATGAAAAGTTGCAGCAACCATCGTTTCATCTCCTGTCGGCCCCGGGTTGGCGCTTCGCCGCCTGGCCCGATGTCTAAAGTTCGCTTGACTCAGGTTCCGCTGTGCGGAACAATGTTTTGCAAAACGAACCCAGTGTAGCATCAGATGACGCTTTCAACCATCGACGAAACCACGATCGACGAACGCAAGTTCGTCGTTGCGCTCGCGCGCGGGCTCGACCTGCTGCGCGCCTTCCGGCCCGGCGAGACGATGCTCGGCAATCGCGACTTCGCGGAGCGCACCGGGCTGCCGAAGGCGACGGTGAACCGGCTCGCCTACACGCTGACCGTGCTCGGCTACCTGCGCTACGACGAGACGCTCGGAAAGTATGCGCTCGACGCCGGCGTGCTGTCGCTCGGCTACGCGCTGCTGTCCGGCTCGGGCACCCTCGATCTCGCGCGGCCGCACATGCAGGCGCTCGCGCGCGAGATCGGCGCGGCCGTGTCGCTCGGCTGCCGGGACGGGCTCGACATGATCTATCTGGAGACGATCCGCAGCGAAACGGCGCTGACGCTCGGGCTGGCGCCCGGCTCGCGGCTGTCGATGCTGACGAGCTCGATGGGGCGCGCGTACCTGGCCGTGCAGCCGGAGGACGTGCGCCGCGCGCTCTACGCGGATCTGCACCGGGCGGCGGGCGGCGCGGCCGATGCGGATGCACTCGTCGCGGCAGCCCAGGACGCGGTGGCCGAATTCTCCGCGGGCGGATGCTGTTATTCGTTCCGCGCGTGGCACATGGACGTGAACGCGGCGGCCGTGCCGTTTCGCGAGCCGCGCGAGGGGCGCTGGCTGATCCTGAGCTGCAGCGGGCCTGCGTCGTCGATGGACGAGGACGTGTTCCGCACGCAGGTCGGGCCGAAGCTGAAGGCGCTCGCGCAGCGGCTCGGGCAGACGGGCTGAAACAGGCCCTGCGCGGCGTGTCGCCGGGGCGCCCGGGCACGCGAGCGGGCGCGCCGACATCCCGATCCTCACCGCTACCCGCTCGCTGAATCGAATCCACGATCCTGCGCGGCGCTCCCCGCGCGCCGGCAGCCACACCGCCAATCAGGCCGTGACGACCTTCGCGAACACCGGCCCCTGCATGAACCGCACGTCGTGCTGGCGCAGCAGCTCGCACTGCGTCTCGTCGACGACGCCGTCGAAAATCAGCGGAATCCGCACGCGCTGCGCATACGCGACCAGCGCCTTCACCATCCCGTCGCGCAGCGCGATGCCCGCATCCATCTTGATGTAGTCGGGTCGCGCCATCTCCGATTCGACCGCGAGGATCCGGCCCGGGTCGGGCAGCTTGTCGGCGACCTTGAAGCCGTGATGCTGGTAGCTGCGCGTCAGGTAGCCGAGGAAGGTCTTGTGCGCGACCGCGACGGCCGGCAGCTCGATCACGATCCGCTCGGTCGGCAGCCCGAAGCGCTGCAGCACCGACGAGAAATGCTTGCCGTGGTCGTACTTCACGCTCTTGAGCAGCCGCTCGTGCACGCGCAGGAACAGCAGCCCGTGACGTTGCGCGCCGAAGAAGTTGATCGCGTGCAGCGCGCGCGACAGCCGGTCGATCGCGACGAGTGTCTGGTCGTCGACGGCCGAATCGACCGGGTCGTGCGGCGTGCCCGTGACCAGCGTGACGGCCTGGAAGCCGAGTTCGTCGCCGTAGCGCTCGATCGCGTCCGCGAACGACGTCGACTGCGGCGCGCCGGGCATCGTCACGTCGTAGATCGGTTCATAGGCGCTCGCGAGCGTGCGCTCCGGCAGATTGGCGCACGCGGTGCCGCCCTCGGCGAGCGCAAGGTGTTCACGCAGATACGGCAGTTGCCCGGCACGGACGACCAGCTCGGGAATGTTGGGCGGAATCATCGGCGTGGGAAGGAAAAAATGGCGGCCGAAAGGGCCGCCTCATCTCTCGATATTAGCAGCGCGAGCCCGGCTCGGCTTGGCGTTTCGCTCATATGGTTATCCCGTTCCGGAACCGGCGGCTAGGGTTTACGTTGATTTCACTATTCGTAATTGGTTTTACTATTCGTAAATCCAAGAATATGTCGCCGATCAAGAAAAGCGGCGTTCGGGCGCCCGCAGCGGTGCCGTTTCCCGAATCGGATCAACAGGAAGCAAGGAGCGAGACGTGGCGGTTGACAGGAAGTGGACGGAACAGGGCGGGCCGCGGCGGCGGCGGGCAACGGGCATGAGCGGAACGACGCTGCGCGCGCCGGCATGCGCACGGCAGGGTTGAGGAGCGGATGGCGACCATGAGCATCGATTACCAGACGCTGAAGTTCGACTACCGGCCGCGCGCGACGCGCGCCGCCGGCGATGACGCGACCCTCCACCCGGTGATCGTCGTCGGCGCGGGCCCGGTGGGCCTGTCGGCCGCGATCGACCTGGCGCAGCAGGGCGTGCCGGTCGTGCTGCTCGACGACGACGACACGCTGTCGACGGGCTCGCGCGCGATCTGCTTCGCGAAGCGCACGCTCGAGATCTTCGACCGGCTCGGCTGCGGCGAGCGCTTCGTCGACAAGGGCGTGAGCTGGCATGTCGGCAAGGTGTTCCTGCAGGACGAACAGCTGTATGCGTTCGACCTGCTGCCGGAGGAAGGCCACGCGCGTCCCGCGTTCATCAACCTGCAGCAGTACTACGTCGAAGGCTATCTGGCCGAGCGCGCGTTCGCGCTGCCCAACCTCGACATTCGCTGGAAGCACAAGGTGACGGGCGTCGCGCAATCGGCGGAACACGCCACGCTCACCGTCGAGACGCCGGAAGGGATCGAGACGCTGCGTGCGCAATACGTGATCGCGGCCGACGGCTCGCGCAGCCCGATGCGCGCGGCGATGGGCCTCGAGAGCCGCGGCCGCACGTTCAAGGACCGCTTCCTGATCGCCGACGTGAAGATGAAGGCGGAATTCCCGACCGAACGCTGGTTCTGGTTCGATCCGCCGTTCCATCGCAACCAGTCGGTGCTGCTGCACCGTCAGCCCGACAACGTGTGGCGCATCGACTTCCAGCTCGGCTGGGACGCCGATCCGGTCGCCGAGAAGCAGCCGGAACGCGTGATCCCGCGCGTGCGCGCGCTGCTCGGGCCGGACGTCGAGTTCGAGCTCGAATGGGTGAGCGTCTATACGTTCCGCTGCCAGCGGATGGACACGTTCCGTCACGGCCGCGTGCTGTTCGCGGGCGATTCCGCGCACGGCGTGTCGCCGTTCGGTGCGCGCGGCGCGAACAGCGGCGTGCAGGACGCGGACAACCTCGCGTGGAAGCTGAAGCTCGTGCTCGACGGCTGCGCTGACGACCGCCTGCTCGACACCTACGCGAGCGAGCGCGAGTTCGCGGCCGACGAGAACATCCGCAATTCGACGCGCTCGACCGATTTCATCACGCCGAAGAGCGCGGTGTCGCGCGTGTTCCGCGACGCGACACTGAAGCTTGCGCGCGACTGCGAATTCGCGCGCAAGCTCGTGAACAGCGGCCGCCTGTCGGTGCCTGCCGTGCTGACCGATTCGCCGCTGAACACGCCGGACCGCAACGGCGACGCGTTCGCGTGCGCGATGCGGCCGGGCGCGGCGGCGGCCGATGCGCCGGTGCGCGCGCAGGGTGCGTCCGGCTGGCTGCTGCGGCATCTGGGCGACGGCTTCGCGGGCATGCTGTTCGGGCTGCCGGGCGACGCCGCCGCGCTCGCGCAGGCGCTCGACGGCCTCGCGCTGCCGGTGCGGCCGGTGCTGGTCGTGCCGGCCGGGCACGCGCAACCGGTGGCCGGCGTCGACGTCGTGGAGGACGTCGACGGTTTCGTCGCGCAACGCTACGACGCGAAGCCCGGCACGTTCTACCTGCTGCGTCCCGACCAGCACGTCTGCGCACGGATGCGCACGCTCGAGCGCCAGGCGATCGCCGACGCACTGGCGCGCGCGACCTGCGCACGCGCAACCGCGCATTGACCACGACAACGATACCGGAGACACCCGTCATGCCCCGACTCGACACCCGCCCGCGCCTGGCCGATCCGGACGCGTTCTACGAAGCGCTGATCGACATGCATCGCGACCTGTCGGACGCCGACAGCCAGCTCGTCAACGCGAAGCTGATCCTGCTGCTCGCGAACCAGATCGGCGACGCCGACGTGCTGCGCGAAGCGATGGCGCTCGCGCGCCAGGGCGTGACGCCGCCCGTGCATCCGGCCGCCGAGGCGGCGCAATGAGCGCGGCGCCGGCCGACGCGCGCGTGCTCGAAGTCGAGCGCGTGATCGACGACACGCATCGCCCGGGCTTTCACTGGATGCTGCTCGTGTTGTGCGGGCTGTGTCTCGTGATCGACGGCTTCGATGCGCAGGCGATGGGGTATGTCGCGCCGAGCGTGATCGCCGAATGGGGCGTGCCGAAGCAGGCGCTCGGGCCCGTGTTCAGCGCGAGCCTGTTCGGGATGCTGCTCGGCGCGCTCGGGTTGTCGGTGCTGGCCGACCGGATCGGGCGGCGCCCGGTGCTGATCGGCTCGACGCTGTTCTTCGCGGTGACGATGCTCGCGACGCCGTTCGCGGGTTCGATCCCGGTGCTGATGGCGCTGCGCTTCGTCACGGGCCTCGGCCTCGGCTGCATCATGCCGAACGCGATGGCGCTGGTCGGCGAGTTCAGCCCGGCCGCCCATCGCGTGAAGCGGATGATGATCGTGTCGTGCGGCTTCACGCTCGGCGCCGCGCTCGGCGGCTTCATCAGCGCCGCGCTGATTCCGGCGCTCGGCTGGCGCTCGGTGTTCTTCGTCGGCGGCGCGGTGCCGCTGGTGCTGACGCTCGCGATGTTCGCGCGGCTGCCCGAATCGCTGCAGTTCCTGGTGCTGAAAGGGCGCGACGCGCAGGCACGCGCCTGGCTCGCGCGCTTCGCGCCGCAGGCCGGCATCGACGCGAACACGCGCCTCGTCGTGCGCGAGCGCGCGGCGAGCGGCGCGCCGGTCGCCGAGCTGTTCCGTCATGGCCGCCTGCCGGTCACGCTGCTGCTGTGGGCAATCAGCTTCATGAACCTGATCGACCTGTACTTCCTGTCGAACTGGCTGCCGACGGTGATGCGCGACGCGGGCTATTCGCCGGGAACGGCGGTGATCGTCGGCACTGTGCTGCAGACGGGCGGCGTGATCGGCACGCTGTCGCTCGGCTGGTTCATCGAACGCTACGGCTTCGTGCGCGTGCTGTTCGCGTGCTTCGCATGCGCGGCCGTGTCGGTGGGGCTGATCGGCTCGGTCGCGCATGCGCTGCCGTGGCTGCTGCTCGTCGTGTTCGCCGGCGGGTTCTGCGTGGTCGGCGGGCAGCCGGCCGTGAACGCGCTCGCGGGCCAGTATTACCCGACGTCGCTGCGCTCGACCGGCATTGGCTGGAGCCTCGGCATCGGCCGGATCGGCTCGGTGCTCGGGCCGCTCGTCGGCGGACAACTGATTGCGCTCAACTGGACCAACGGCGCGCTGTTCCATGCAGCCGCGGTGCCCGTGCTGTGCTCGGCGCTGTTCGTGCTGGGCCTGGCCGGCGTCACGCGGCGCAATGGTGCGCAGGCGCCGAACGCCGCCTTGAATTGATGGAGAAAGGAAACGATGACGCTTGACCTGTCGAAACCGGCGACCGCCGGCTACCTGAGCGGATTCGCGAACGAATTCGCGACCGAGGCGCTGCCCGGCGCGCTGCCGCACGGCCGCAACTCGCCGCAGCGCGCGCCGTACGGGCTCTATGCGGAGCAGCTGTCGGGCACCGCGTTTACCGCACCGCGCAGCCACAACCGCCGCTCGTGGCTGTACCGGATCCGGCCGGCGGCCGTGCACCGGCCGTTCGAGCCGTTCACGGGCCCGCAGCGGCTCGTGTCGGAATTCGGCGATTCGGCCGACGTGCCGCCGACGCCGCCGAACCAGCTGCGCTGGGATCCGCTGCCGATGCCGGTCGAGCCGACCGATTTCGTCGAAGGGCTCGTGACGATGGCCGGCAACGGCTCGGCGGCCGCGATGAACGGCTGTGCGATCCACCTGTACGCGGCGAACCGCTCGATGCAGGACCGCTTTTTCTACAGCGCCGACGGCGAGCTGCTGATCGTGCCGCAGCAGGGGCGGCTCTTCATCGCGACCGAATTCGGCCGGCTCGACGTCGAGCCGTTCGAGATCGCGGTGATTCCGCGCGGCGTGCGTTTTTCCGTCGCGCTGCCGGACGGCGATGCGCGCGGCTACATCTGCGAGAACTTCGGCGCGCTGCTGCGCCTGCCGGACCTCGGCCCCATCGGTTCGAACGGCCTCGCGAACCCGCGCGATTTCCTCACGCCGCAGGCCGCGTACGAGGATCGCGAGGGCGCGTTCGAGCTGGTCGCGAAGCTGAACGGGCGCCTGTGGCGCGCGGACATCGGCCATTCGCCGTTCGACGTCGTCGCGTGGCACGGCAACTACGCGCCGTACAAATACGACCTGCGCCTGTTCAACACGATCGGCTCGATCAGCTTCGACCATCCCGATCCGTCGATCTTTCTCGTGCTGCAGTCGCCCAGCGACACGCCGGGCGTCGACACGATCGACTTCGTGATCTTCCCGCCGCGCTGGCTCGCGGCCGAGGATACGTTCCGCCCGCCTTGGTTCCACCGCAACGTCGCGAGCGAGTTCATGGGGCTCGTGCACGGCGCGTACGACGCGAAGGCCGAAGGCTTCGTGCCGGGTGGCGCGAGCCTGCACAACTGCATGTCGGGCCACGGGCCGGACGCGGACACGTTCGAGAAGGCGTCGGCGAGCGACACGACGAAGCCGCACAAGGTCGACGCGACGATGGCGTTCATGTTCGAAACCCGCACGCTGATCCGGCCGACGCGCTATGCGCTCGACACCGCGCAGCTGCAGGCCGACTACTTCGAATGCTGGCAAGGCATCAGGAAACACTTCAATCCGGAGCAACGATGAGCGATACCCAAGACTGGCGCGCGACGCTCGACCCGGCTCGCAAGAGCTGGGTCGAGACGGCGAACGATCCCGCCTGCGATTTCCCGATCCAGAACCTGCCGTTCGGGATCTTCAGCGATGCGAAGCAACCGGCGCGCCGCGCGGGCGTCGCGCTCGGCGACCAGATCGTCGACCTCGCCGCGCTCGCGCGTGCGGGCCTCGTGACGCTGCCGGCCGGCGCCGACGTGTTCGCCGCGCCGACGCTCAATGCGTTCATCGCGCTCGGCCGCGATGCGTGGCGCAGCGTGCGTGTGCAACTGTCGACGCTGTTTTCGCGCGACGACGCGCGACTGCGCGATGACGCCGCGTTGCGCGCGCAAGCGCTCGTCGCACAGCGCGATGCGACGCTGCACCTGCCGGTCGACATTCCCGGCTACACCGATTTCTATTCGTCGAAGGAGCATGCGACCAACGTCGGCTCGATGTTTCGCGATCCGAAGAATGCGCTGCTGCCGAACTGGTCGGAGATGCCGATCGGCTACAACGGCCGTGCGTCGTCGGTGGTCGTGAGCGGCACGCCGGTGCGGCGCCCGAATGGGCAGCTGAAGCTGCCCGACCAGGAGCGTCCGGTGTTCGGCGCGTGCCGCAAGCTCGACATCGAACTGGAGACGGGCTTCATCGTCGGCCGCGGCAATGCGCTCGGCGAGCCGATCGCGTGCGAGGATGCCGAAGCGCACATCTTCGGGATGGTGCTGCTGAACGACTGGAGCGCGCGCGACATCCAGCAGTGGGAATACGTGCCGCTCGGCCCGTTCAACTCGAAGGGCTTCGCGACGACGATCTCGCCCTGGATCGTCACGCTCGACGCGCTCGAACCGTTTCGCGTCGCGCAGCCCGAACAGTCGCCGCAGCCGCTCGCGTATCTGCGGCACGCGGGCAAGCATGCATTCGACATCGCGCTCGAAGTGACGCTGCGCGCCGAAGGTGCGCCCGAAGCGACGTCGATCTGCCGCACCAACTTCAGGCACATGTACTGGACGATGGCGCAGCAGCTCGCGCATCACACGGTCGCAGGCTGCAACACGCGCGTGGGCGACCTGATGGGTTCGGGCACGATCAGCGGGCCGACGAAGGATTCGTTCGGCAGCCTGCTCGAACTGACGTGGAACGGCAAGGAGCCGCTCGCGCTGAACGGCGGCGGCAGCCGCGCGTTCATCGAGGACGGCGACGAGCTCACGCTCGCCGGGTGGTGCCAGGGCGATGGTTATCGCGTCGGCTTCGGCACCTGTGCCGGCAAGATCCTTCCCGCGCGGGGCGCGTGACGGATCGCGGCGCGACATGTAGCGCGTAGTCCGGAAGGACAGGGCGGCCCGCATTAAGTGGGCCGTTTTCGTTTTGTCGGCGGGGCGCGCGTGTGCGTCGATGCGTGCTGGTGGGTGATGCTGCGCACGCGTTTCAGTGTCAGGGTGTCTGAGTCGGCGCCAGCGTTAGCGTCGGCATCGGCATCGGCATCGGCATCGGCATCGGCATCGGCGTCAGCATCAACGCCAACGCCAACGTCAGACCGCGCGCTGCAACGCGGCGCGTCGTTCCCACAGCGCTGCCGCGACGAACGCGGCGACGCAGACGACCAGCACGCCGATCAGCGCGTTGCTGCCGAGTTGCTCCATCAATGCGCCGGCGACCAGCGGACCGCCGAAGCTTGCGGCGCTCCACGACGCCGACACGAGCGAGCTCGCGGTGACGAGCGCCGCGCCGCGAAAGCGTTCGCCGCACGCGACGAGCGACAGCGTGTAGATGCTGCCGGCCGCCGCGCCCAGCACGAACAGCAGCGGCCAGCATAGCCACGGGTTCGCGATCACGAACGGCAGCAGCGGCAGGCCTGCGAGCACGATCCAGCCGGCGCCGAGGTGCACGCGTTCGCGGCCGAGCTTGTCCGCGAGCCAGCCGATCGGGAACTGCATCGCGGTGTCGCCGAACAGCATGATCGACGCGAGCAGCACGGCGGTCGCGCTCGCGACGCCGTGATCCATCGCATAGAGCGGCAGCAGCGACAGCGCGAGCGTATCGAACAGAGCGAAGAAGCCCGTGCCGATGATCAGCGCGGGCATGCGCGGCAGCACGGCGAACCAGCTGTCGTGCGCTGCGTGATGTGCGTCGTCGCCGGCGAGCGGCGCGCGCCGGATCGTCGCGAGCGCCGGCAGCGCGAGCAGGAACAGCGCGCCGCACAGCGCGAAGCGGATGCGCGTCGCGCCGGCGATCTGGCTGACGAGCACCGGGCCCGCCATCTGGAACAGCGTGAAATTGGTCGCGTAGATCGCGACCACGCGGCCGCGTGTCGAGTCGTCGGCGAGCTGGTTGACCCATGCCTCGCCGATCGTGAACAGCAGCATCAGCGCCGCGCCGCACAGCACGCGCAGCGCGCCCCACACGATCAGGTTCGACGTGAACTGCATCAGCGCGGTGGCCGCGGCGAGCAGCACGACCGACACGACGATCGCGCGGCGCGCGCCGATGCGCCGTGCGAGCGCGGTGACGAACGGGACGATCGCGAGGCCGCCCAGGGCCTGCGCGGCCGTCAGCATGCCGACGACGTTGGTGCCGTGTCCGGCTTCGGTCAAGGCGAGCGCGGTGAGCGGCATCGTGGCGCCGGTGCCGAGACCGACCACCGCGACGCTGAGGATCAGCGCGAGGAAATCACGATTGAGAATGGCTTTCATCGGCCGCGATGCTACACCGTGGCCCCTGAAAGGTCCATGAAGGCCGTCAGGATCGAATGGGGTTGCGTGCGCAACGATCGCGGCGGCGCGCGGGCGCGGACGCGCGCCGTGCCGCCGCGCACGCGTCATACGTATCCGGTCGGCCCGCTCACCGGGCGGCGTTCGAGCGACGCCGACCACAACGTGAGCGCGAGCGCGGCGACCGCCATCGCCGCACCGACCCACGGCAGGTTCACGAGCGACACGCCGGAGCCGATCGCCATCCCGCCGAGCCACGCGCCCGTCGCGTTGCCGAGGTTGAACGCGCCCTGGTTCAGCGTCGACGCGAGGTTCGGCGCGTCGCTCGCGCGATCGACGATCAGGATCTGCAGCGGCGGCACGATCGCGAACGCGAGGATGCCCCAGACGAAGATCGTCGCGAGTGCCGCGAACGGCAGGTGCATCGTGCCCGCGAACAGCGCGAGGACGATGCCGATCAGCGCGAGCGTCGCGATCAGCGACGGCATCCGGCGCCAGTCGGCGAGCTTGCCGCCGAGCGTGCCGCCGACGGTCAGGCCGAGACCGAACAGCAGCAGCACGTAGGTGACCTGGCGCGGCGAGAAGCCCGTCACGTCCTCGAGGATCGGCGTGATGTACGTGAACACGCTGAACAGGCTCGCCGACGCGAGCACGCTGATGCCGAGCACCATCAGCACTTGCGGGTGCTTCAGCACGCTGAATTCGCGCGTGATGCTGCTGTCGGGCATCGCGAGGTGCTTCGGCAGGCATACCGCGAGCGCGGCGGCCGCGGCGATGCCGATGCCGGTGACGGCCCAGAACGTCGCGCGCCAGCCGTACGCCTGGCCGAGCGCGGTGCCGAGCGGCACGCCGAGCACGTTCGCGAGCGTGAGGCCGGTGAACATCAGCGCGATCGCCTGCGCGCGGCGGTTCGGCGCGACGAGGTTGCTCGCGACCACCGAGCCGATCCCGAAGAACGCGCCGTGGCAGAACGCCGTGACGACCCGCGCGGCCATCAGCACCGCATAGCCGGGCGCGATCGCGCAGAACAGGTTGCCCGCGATGAACAGCCCGATCAGGCCCATCAGCGCGCGCTTGCGCGGCATCTTCGCGGTGACGATCGCGAGGATTGGCGCGCCGATCGTCACGCCGAGCGCGTAGCCCGACACGAGCATCCCGGCGGCCGGGATCGATACGCCGAGGTCGCGGGCGACGTTGGGCAGCAGCCCCATGATCACGAACTCGGTGGTACCGATTCCAAATGCGGCGACGGCAAGGGCGAAAAGAGGTAATGGCATCGCGGTGGGCTACGGAAAAGGCCGCGGCCCGAGATCGGCGCGGCATGCGCGGAAGGGGCGGGGCGAGGAGATATCAGCCGCGATTCTACTTCAGTGAAAACCCCTATGCTCGGGGTCAAAATGGTTGTTGCCGGCGTGCGACGGGTGACGGCCAAGATGCGCCCAAAGTGTGGGATTTGGCTGTGCTCAGTGCTCAGTGCTCAGTGCTCAGTGCTCGGCGCTCGGCGCTCGGCGCTCGGTGGCAAGGCAAGGGCGAGAGCGAGGGCGAGAGCGAGGGCGAGAGCGAGGGCGAGGGCGAGGGCGAGGGCGAGGGCGAGGGGAGGCGTAATATCGGGTCGGAGCAAGACCGGCGAAGCGGCCGTTCCGCGCCTCGTGCATCCCGTCAGCGGTCGGACAGGGCGCCGGTGGGTGTCGAGCCGGAGCGGTCGTCAGGTGCGGCAAGCTCGGGCGACGGCGACGGCGACGGCGACGGCGACGGCGACGGCGATGATCCGCCGGTCGCGCCGGATGCTGCGTTGCCATCGGCGACCCCGGCCGCCGACGCATCCCAGCCGTTTTCGAACAGGCACGCCTCGATCGGCATCCGCGCGGCCCACCGCTCTTCCTCGAGCATCGGTTTTGCATAGAACGCGTCGACGTGCCCGACGCACAGCACGGCGATCGGCTTCGCACCTGCAGGCATGCCGAGCAACGTGCGCAGCGCGTCGACATCGAACAGCGACACCCAGCCCATCCCGAGCCCTTCGGCGCGCGCGGCGAGCCACATGTTCTGGATCGCGCAGGCGGCCGACGCGAGGTCCATCTCCGGCAGCGTGCGGCGGCCGAACACGTGGCGCTCGCGGTCGTCGGCCAGCGCGACGACCAGCAGTTCGCCGCATTCGCGCACGCCTTCGACCTTCAGCCGCATGAATTCGTCCTGCCGCTCGCCGAGCGCGTCGGCGGTTGCGCGGCGCTCGGCCTCGACCAGCGCATGGATCGCGGTGCGCAGCGCGGGATCGGTGATGCGGATGAAGCGCCACGGCTGCATGAAGCCGACGCTCGGCGCGTGGTGCGCGGCGCGCAGCAGCCGCGCGAGCGTGGCCGGATCGACGGGTGCCGGCGTGAAGTGGCGCATGTCGCGCCGTTCGAAGATGGCGCGGTAGACCGCGGCAATGGCGGAGTCGTCGAAACGCATGAGCGGCAGAAGCAGGGGGAGGTCGGCGCAACGATAGCAGACGCCGCGCGCGCAGCGTTACATCAGTCGAAATAAATTGACGAATCGTTTGATGGATCGCGTGCGCTCAGGCGCTGCGCCAACGCCGTGCGGAACGACGTGGCTCAGCGCCCCGTCGTGACGACGTTGGTCGGCGTGCCGGCGTGCCACGCCTCGATGTTCAGCAGCGTCGTGTGCGCGATCTCGGCGAGCGCCTCGCGCGTGAAGAACGCCTGGTGCGACGTGACGATCACGTTCGGGAACGTCAGCAGGCGCGCGAGCACGTCGTCCTGCAGCGGCAGGTCGGAGTGATCTTCGAAGAAGAGGCCGCTTTCCTCCTCGTAGACATCGAGCCCGAGATGGCCGAGCTGGCCGCTCTTGAGCGCGTCGATCAGCGCCGGCGCATCGACCAGGCCGCCGCGGCCGGTATTGATCAGCATCGCACCGTGCTTCATCCGCGCGAGCGTCTGCGCGTTGATCAGATGGTGCGTCGACGGCAGCAGCGGGCAGTGCAGGCTGATGATGTCGGCATGGTGCAGCAGTTCGTCCAGCTCGACGTAGCGCGCGCCGTACGCGATCAGCTCCTCGTCGTACGGCGGCATCGAGTGTGCGAGCACATGCATCCCGAAGCCCATCATGATCTTCGCGAACACGCGGCCGATCAGGCCCGTGCCGATCACGCCGACGGTCTTGCCGTGCAGGTCGAAGCCGAGCAGGCCGTTCAGCGAGAAGTCGCCTTCGCGCGTGCGTGCGACCGCGCGCGGCAGCCGGCGGTTGAGCGCGAGGATCAGCGCGACCGCGTGTTCGGCGACCGCATGCGGCGAATATGCGGGCACCCGCACGACCGCGATGCCGAGCCGCTCGGCGGCCGCCAGGTCGACATGGTTGAAGCCGGCCGAGCGCAGCGCGATCAGGCGCGTGCCGCCGTCGGCGAGCCGTTCGAGCACGGCCGCGTCGACGGTGTCGTTGACGAACGGGCAGACGACCTCATAGCCGTGCGCGAGGATCGCGGTTTCCGCGTCGAGGTGCGACGGCTGGAAGTGCAGCCGATAACCGAATGACCGATTGGCGGCGGTGAACGATTCGTCGTCGTACTGCCGGCTGCTGAACAGGATCACGCGCACGCTGCACCTCCGATGGCTGTCGCGTGCAGTTTACTGCAGGCCCGTCTGCCGGCCCGCGACGATCTCGGCGCGATCGGGCGTGTGCAGGAAGCCGTAGCCGGTCCGCTCGCGGGCCGTCTGCGCGCCGAAATGCTCGAGCGCATGCTCGACGAAGCTGCGCGTGCGGGCCGGCACGTACTGGCGGTTCGGGTAGACGAGCGACAGCTGCGCGTCCGGGTCGTCGATCCGGTAAGCGGGCAACAGCCGCACCAGCGTGCCGGTGGCGAGTGCGTCGGCGACGCTCGGCTCGGGCAGTACCGCGATGCCGGACCCGGCGACGGTTGCAGCGTGCACGAGCGCCAGCTGGTTGACCGTGCAGGTCGGGCGCACCGTGACCGAATGCGTGACGCCGTCGTGGCCGACCAGCCGCCACGCGGGCGCATGCTGGTGCGGCGCGAGCGCGACCCAGTCGTGGCCCGGCAGGTCGTCGGGTGCGCGCGGCTCGCCGCGCCGTTCGAGATAGGCGGGCGCCGCGCAGGCGACGAACGGGTTCGGCGTGAGCGCGTGGCCGATCAGCGTCGGGTTGCCGTCGAGCCGGTTGCCGGTCACGATGCCGACGTCGTAGCCCGAATCGAGCACGTCGAGCGGCCCCTCGGCGACGGTGAGCTGCACGCGCAATTCGGGGTAGCGGTGCCGGAAACTGCTGACGAGCGGCGTCAGCGCGAGCGGCGACAGCAGGCCCGATGCGACGACGCGCAGCGTGCCGGCCGGCTCGCGCACCGCGTGCGCGACGGATGCCTCGAGATGGTCGAATTCCTCGAGCAGCGCACGGCAGCCGTCGAGGTAGCGCAGGCCGGCCTCGGTCAGCGACAGGTTGCGCGTGGTGCGGTGGATCAACCGCGTGTTCAGGTGAGACTCGAGCATCGCGATCGAGCGCGTGACGAGCGCGTTGGACACGCCTAGATGGTGCGCCGCGCGCCGGAAGCTCTGCTGCTCGGCGACGCAGACGAACACACGCATGGTCTGAATCTGGTTCATGGCTCGCGAATTTCTGGCCCGGTTGATTGATTTTGGTTGGGATTTTTCGTCAAACGACCTGGAAAACCGTCGCGCAACCCCCGGGTCTCGTTCGTCTCGAAAAATCGGTTTTCGATTCTGCAGACGATTGTTCATTACGGAAGCGATATCGTCAACCTGAGAAAAGGGGCGGCTTGCGTAAAATCGAAATCGCGGGTATCGATTTAACGGATCGGCGGCGCTGGCATGCGCCTGGGTTAGTCCGGCGTGTATTCGGAAGGTCCGCCTTGTATTTTAATATTGCTCATATAAATCAATGTGTTGATGCGGTCTGGATGCGACGTCGTGCGGTAATGGGTGAAATCGCTCACCAATAGATGCTGCGATAGTGGATGTTTTTGTGCCGGTCTGGTTTTCGTGTGCCGATGCCAGTCGCGCGATTTTTATCGTGGTGACCGGTATTCCGGTAGATGCATGCGGCATGCTGAACACGGGCGTCAGGATGCGCATCTCAATATTGCCGGAGAAAATCGCGGGCATCGACCGTCCGTTGGAACCGTTTCGCATGCGGCCGGCAATGCCGCGGCAATACGAAACCCGGTCGTGCGACGCGGGCGCGGCCGGCTGGCCCGGTCCGTCGACCGGGCCAGCGTCACGCTGTCCGGGCGCGCGTGCCTCTTGCGCACGGGCGCGGAACGCGGAATGATCGATCAGTTCGCCGTGCCGTGCGGCGAACGACGTCCGAGCGTTTTCTCCGTTCCTCTTTTACCAGCCATGTCCATCGATTACTCGCCGATTCCCTGTCCCGTCGTCGTGCCGCTCGACGCGATCCTGCCTGAAGAACCGCTGCTGATGATGGGGGCCGGCCCGGTCCCGATCCCGGCCGCCGTCGCGAAGGCGAACACGATCGTGATCAACCACCTCGGCGCGACGATGGCGAAGATCATCGAGCAGGTGAAGGAGATGGCGCGCTACGTATTCCAGACCCGCACGAAGTGGGTGCTCGGCGTCGCCGGCCCCGGTTCCGCCGCGATGGAAATGGCGATCTCGAACCTCGCGTGGCGCGGCACGCGCGTGCTGTCGATCCGCAACGGCTTCTTCAGTGCGCGGATGGCCGAGATGGCCACGCGCGTCGGCGCCGACGTCGCCACGCTCGAAGTGGCCGACCGCTCGGTCGCGAGCCTCGACGAGATCGCGGACGCGATCGCGCGCGAGCGGCCCGAGATCGTCACGATCGTGCAGGGCGAGACGTCGAACACCGTGTGGAACCGCGAGCTGCGCGACATCGCGGCGCTCGCGAAGGCGGCCGGCGCGCTGGTCGTCGTCGACGCGGTGTGCACGCTGTCGACGATGCCGCTCGAGATGGACGCGTGGGGCATCGATGCGGTGATCACGGGCGGCCAGAAGGGGCTGTCGTCGATTCCCGGCGTATCGCTGATCGCGTTCTCGGACGCCGCGTGGGACCGGATGAAGCAGCGTCCGGAACCGAATGCGCACTGGTGCCTCGACATGGCGCTCGCGGAGAACTTCTGGCACAACGCGGGCTACCACTACACGGCGCCGGTGTCGGGCGTGCTCGCGCTGCACGAGGCGCTGCGGCTCGTCTGCGCGGAGACGCTCGAAAGCCGCTTCGCGCGCCACCTGCGCTGCTCGCTCGCGTTGCAGGCGGGCGTCGAGGCGATGGGGCTCGCGCTCTATGCGCCGAAGGACTGCCGGCTCAATTCGGTGGTCGGGATCGAGACGCCCGAAGGGCTCACGCCCGGGATGGTGTGCGGCCATATCTCGAAGCAGTACCAGGTCGAGATCTCGGGCTCGTTCGGGCTGCCGATCGTGCGGATCGGGCAGATGGGCGAACAGTGCCGCGAACACAACCTGTTCCGCACGCTGCATGCGTTCGGCCGCACGATGATCGACCTGAAGGTGCCGGTGGACCTGCCGGCCGGCGTGGCCGCGCTCGAGCAGGAATTGTCGCAGCGGGGCGCGTAAGCAGGGAGACGGTGATGCGTGCCGGGTGCGCGCTGCGCCAGCCGGCACGTTGAAGGTGCGCGCGGGGCTCAGCCGCCCTGCATCGCGCGCCGGTACGCGTTCGGCGTCGTGCCGTGCGCGTCGCGAAAGCGATGGCTGAAGTGGCCGGCGTTCGCGTAGCCGCATTCGGCCGCGACCTGCGCGAGCGGCAGCGCCGTCGTGCGCAGCAGCAGGCGCGCCCGCGCGAGCCGCTGCTCGGCCACCCACGCGTGCGGCGCGCGGCCGAACGACAGCCGGAACATCCGCGAGAAGTGATATTCGGACAGCGCGGCGACCTCCGCCAGTTCGCCGAGCGTCAGCGGTTGCGACAGGTAGCTGTCGATGTAGTCGCGCACGCGGCGGCGCACGGCCGGCGCGAGTCCGCCGCGGAACGGCACGTCGGTGCGCGTCGTGCTCTGGCCGCGCAGTAGCAGGCTCAGTACGTCGTGCGCGGCCTCGTTCACGCGCAGCCGCCCGTCGGCATCGTCCCAGCGCTCCAGCGCGAGCGAACGGAACTGCGCCGCGACGCGCGCATCCTCGAAATAGGTGCGGTCGGCGAGCTTCAGCTCGCGCGGCTCGCGATCGAGTTCGCGGATCGCGCGCTGCGTGAAGTGCTCGGGCAGGAAGTACAGGTGGATGAAGTGCATCTCGCCGCGCACCCACCAGCGCGATTCATGGTCCCCCGGCAGCGTGCACAGCAGGCTCGGCGCGCCGTAGCGCGGCACGCGTTCGCGCTCCGTCCGGTAGCCGCCGTCGAGATAGCACGACAGCGTGTGGTGGCCCGGTTGTTCGTAGATCGTCTCGCTTTCGTCGGTGATGCGCGTCCATTCGGCGATCGCGAGATGATCGCCGAGCCACGTGAAGCGCTCGAGCGTCGCGTTCGCCTCGGCGAGCGTGCGGCACACCGACTGCAGGCCGAACGGCATCGCACCGCCGGCAAGGGCGGCGGCGTGATCGGCGGGCGGGGCGTACAGGGGCGGACTCATGGTGCGACGAGTATAAGCGCGCGCGCGACGCGCCGTGCGGCCGCCCGAAAAAGACCGCAATTCCGGACAATCCGCGCGGGCGGGGCGGCGGCACAGTCTGAGTCCGTTTCACTCGTTTCGCTTCGTTGCCGCCATGAACCTGTCGCTTTATTTCGTCACCGTGCTGATCTGGGGCACCACCTGGATCGCGATCAAATGGCAGCTCGGCGCCGTGCCGCCGCCCGTGTCGATCGCGTGGCGCTTCTGGCTCGCGGCCGCCGTGCTGTTCGCGCTGCTGCGCGTGATGCGCCGGCCGGTGCGTCCGCCGCGCGAGGCGTGGCGCTACCTCGTCGCGCAGGGCTTCGCGTTGTTCTGCCTGAATTTCCTGTGCTTCTACTACTCGGAGCAGGTCGTGCCGAGCGGCCTCGTCGCGGTGATCTTCTCGACCGCGCCGCTCTTGAATTCGATCAACGGCCGGCTGTTCATGGGCCGCCCGCTGCGGCCGTCCGCGATTGCCGGCGCGCTGCTCGGGCTGACCGGCATCGCCTGCCTGTTCTGGCAGCAGATGGCCGGCCACCTCGACGATCACGCGACCTGGACGGGCCTCGCGATCGCGTTCGCGGGCACGATGTGCTTCTCGGCCGGCAACCTGCTGTCGAGCCGGATGCAATCGATGGGGCTGCATCCGCTCGCGACCAACGGCTGGGCGATGCTGATCGGCGCGGCGATCCTGACGGTCGGCAGTGCGGTGGCCGGGCTGCCGTTCATGATCGACCCGAGCCCGCGTTATCTCGGCGCGCTCGTCTATCTGGCCGTGCCGGGCTCGGTGATCGGGTTCACCGCGTACCTGACGCTCGTCGGGCGGATCGGGCCGGAGCGCGCGGCGTACTGCACGGTGCTGTTCCCGATCGTCGCGCTGGCCGTGTCGACGGTCTTCGAGGGCTACCAGTGGTCGCCGCTCGCGGTGATCGGGCTGCTGCTCGTGCTGGCCGGCAATCTTGTTGCGTTCGACCTGACGCGCCGGTTGTTCCTGCGCGTGGCTTGACCGGGGCATCAGGCACTCTTGCGCATTCGCGGAGACGGTGCTGCACGACGAAGTCGCCGATCTGGTGCTGGGCGGTTTCCCGCTCGTCACGACCGAGCTCGATCGCTACGTGCTTTCATTCGACGGTGCGCCGTTGGCCGTGGCCGTCCTGCATGGCTTGCCGCTGAAGAACCTTGGCGGCGACGGTGCGTTGTCGACGATCGTGCCGTACGACGTTCCGCAGCAGTGGTCGCTGGCCGTCCACCGGCATCAGCGGCGGGTCGACGGGTTCCTGTACATGTCCCGCCATCTGAACACGTCGGAAGCCCTCGTGCTCTTCGATCGTGCCGAACCCAAGCTCTCGCTCCGGGACGCCGTTCCGTTCCGGCGTCATCCTCAAGCCGTCCGCGTGCTGCGCGACTTCAACGTGTTGCTGCGTTGAACGGCGTTGCGCGCGCGGCAGCACGACTCACGCCGCCGCGCCGCTCCCGGCGAGCCGCGCCTGCCGCTGGTACAGCACCATCGACAGCGCGACGCCGGCCGCCGCGGCCACCGCCGCGAACAGGAACACCTGCGGATAACCGAACGCACCGGCCACATAGCCGGCGAGCGGGCCCGTGATGCCGAGCGACAGGTCGAGAAACACCGAATACGCGGACAGCGCCGCGCCGCGGCTCGCCGGCGGGACGAGCGCCACGGCCTCGACGCCGAGCGCCGGGAAGATCAGCGCGAAGCCGAAGCCGGTCAGCGCGGCGCCGACGAGCGCGACGTGCGGCACGGGTGCGAGCCACAGCAGCAAGAGGCCCGAGCATTCGAACGCGAACGACACGATCGCGACGCGGAAGCCGCCGTGGGTCTTGATCGTATTCGCGAACAGCAGCCGCGCGCCGATGAACAGCGTGCCGAACACGGTCAGCGACAGCGCGGCGTTCGGCCAGTGGCGCGCCGCGTAGTACAGCGTGACGAAGGTCGCGATCGAGCCGAAGCCGGCCGAGCCGAGCGCGAGGCCGAGGCCGTGCGGCAGCACGCGCGTAAACACGCTCGCATACGACATCCGTTCGCCGTGCACGAGCGGCACGGAAGCGATCAGGCGCGCGAGATAGAAGCCGATCGCGGCGAGCGCGATCACGATCACGCCGATCAGCGCCGGATTCAGCGTGTGCGCGATCGCGACGCCGACCGGCGCGCCGAGCGCGAGCGCCCCGTAGGTCGCGATGCCGTTCCACGAGATCACCTTCGCGTTGTGCGCGACGCCGACCCGCCCGATGCCCCACAGGATCGCACCGGTGCCGCACAGGCTCTCGCCGACGCCGAGCACGAGCCGGCTCGCGACCAGCAGCACGAGGCTCGCGACCGGCCAGTGAGCCAGCAGCAGCGCGACGAGCAGCAGCACGCCCGACACGCCGCAGCCGATCAGCCCGCGCAGCACCGTCTGCTTCGGCCCGAGCGTATCGGCGAAGCGCCCGGCGAGCGGGCGCGACGCGAGCGTCGCGAAATACTGGACGCTGATCGCGCCGCCCGCGACGATCGCGGAAAAACCGAGGTCGTCATGGACGAAGCCCGGCAGCACCGCGAGCGGCAGGCCGATGGTCAGATAGCAGATGAACGTGAAACAGACGACGGACACGATTTGCAGCGTGACGGCAAACCCGGTGCGCGGCGGTGTGGCGGAATCGGTTGACATGGGGTCGGATCGAATGGGCGAAACGGAGCGGAAAGCGGCGAAAAACGGAATCGGGATTTTCCCATGGAACCGGTTTTCACGCAGGTACCATTTAGTTAATCGCGACCCATTTTCATCGTCGAAGAATGGCTGACGGACCGCTGCGGGCAGGCCGGAACCCAGGCCGGGCAAGGCGCCCGACGCCTGCCGGGCGGCCGCGGCGCGCATATCGCGGCAGTTATATGGGCCCCATGCGTGATGGGCTATGGGTTGCGGAATTTGACGGTGATAGCGTGCAAACTGTCAGAGAAACGTCGGTCGAGCGCCCCGCGCAGGCCGCCTTGCCCCCACCGGAAGAACGATAGAGACATGAGTGAGCCGATCCGCTTCTACCATCGTCACGCGGTCCGCGAAGTCAGCGGCGCGGACGTCACCCGCACCGTGCTGCAGTACCTGCGCGAGGATGCGCACTGCACCGGCACCAAGGAAGGCTGCGCGGAAGGCGACTGCGGCGCGTGCACGGTCGTCGTCGGCGAGCTGACCGACACGGGTACGGTCGCGTTCAAGGCCGTCAATGCCTGCATCCAGTTCCTGCCCACGCTCGACGGCAAGGCGCTGTTGACGGTGGAAGACCTGCGCCAGCCGGACGGTTCGCTGCATCCGGTGCAGCAGGCGATGGTCGATTGCCACGGCTCGCAATGCGGGTTCTGCACGCCCGGTTTCGTGATGTCGATGTGGGCGCTGTACGAGAAGCACGGCCATGAAGGCTGCGCCGGCACGTGCGCGAAGGCGAAGGACGTGCCGACGCGCACCGAGATCGCCGATGCGCTCACCGGCAACCTGTGCCGCTGCACCGGCTATCGCCCGATCGTCGATGCGGCCGTGCAGATGTTCGGTGCGCCGGCGCCGACGGCACCGGTCGATACGGCCGCGCTGGCTCGCACGCTCGCGTCGCTCAAGCGTGACGACACGTTCGACTACACGACGCGCGACGGCGCGCGCTTCGCCGCGCCGCGCACGCTCGACGCGCTGGCCGCGCTGAAGGTCGAGCGCCCGGATGCACGGCTGCTCGCCGGCAGCACCGACATCGGCCTGTGGGTCACCAAGCAGATGCGTCGCCTCGACGACCTGATCTACGTCGGCCAGATCGCCGAACTGCGGACCGTCGTGCACGGCGACGACTGGATCGAGATCGGCGCGGGCGTGACGGTCGAGGACGGCTATGCGGCACTCGCCGGCACGTATCCGGAACTGACCGAAATGTGGAAGCGCTTCGCGTCGCTGCCGATCCGCAACGCGGGGACGATCGGCGGCAACGTCGCGAACGGCTCGCCGATCGGCGACTCGATGCCGGGCCTGATCGCGCTCGGCGCGCGGGTCGTGCTGCGCGGCGGCGACACGGTGCGCGAGCTGCCGCTCGAGGCGCTCTACACCGGCTATCAGCAAAAGGACATGGCGCCGCACGAATTCGTCGTCGGCCTGAAGGTGCCGACCCGCACCGGTGCGCGCGCGAAGCTGCAGTTCCGCACCTACAAGCTGTCGAAGCGCTTCGACTCCGACATTTCGGCGGTGTGCGCGGCGTTCGCGTTCATCGCGGACGGCGAGCTGATCCGCGAGCCGCGCATCGCGTTCGGCGGGATGGCCGCGACGCCGAAGCGCGCGACGCATACGGAGAGCCTGCTCGACGGCGCGCAGTGGCACGAAGCCACCGCGCAGGCCGCGATGCAGGCGCTCGAGCGCGACTACCAGCCGCTCACCGACATGCGTGCGACGAGCGCGTATCGCCTCGATACCGCGAAGAACCTGATGTACCGATTCTGGCTGGAGACGCGCCCGCACGACCCGCTGCCGCCGCAGGCGCTGAACGTGCGTGAAGTGGCCGCCGAAGTTGCCGACGACGCGGCGCGCGTCTGACGAGGGAGAACACCGAACATGAACCAGCAAGCAGAACCGTTCCTGAACACCCTCGACCCGCAGGCCGACGCGGCGCAGGTGCACGTCTCGCGCGCGCACGAATCCGCGCACCTGCACGTGAGCGGGCGCGCGACCTACACCGACGACATCCCGCTCGTCGCGGGCACGCTGCACGCTGCGCTCGGGTTGTCCGCGAAGCCGCACGCGAAGATCGTGTCGATGAATTTCGACGCGGTGCGCGCGACGCCCGGCGTGGTCGCCGTGTTCACGGCCGACGACATCCCCGGCGTCAACGATTGCGGCCCGATCATCCACGACGATCCGGTACTCGCCAAAGGCATCGTGCAGTTCGTCGGCCAGCCGATGTTCATCGTCGTCGCGACGTCGCACGAAACCGCGCGGCTCGCCGCGCGCCGCGCGCAGGTCGACTACGAGGAGCTGCCCGCGATCCTGACCGCGCAGGAAGCGCGGCAGGCCGAAACCTATGTGATCCCGCCGCTGAAACTCGCGCGCGGCGACGCGGCCGCGCGGCTCGCCGCCGCGCCGCATCGCGAGTCGGGCGAGATGCTGCTCGGCGGCCAGGAGCAGTTCTACCTGGAAGGGCAGATCGCGTACGCGGTGCCGAAGGACGACGACGGGATGCACGTGTACTGCTCGACGCAGCACCCGAGCGAGATGCAGCACCTCGTCGCGCACGTGCTCGGCGTCGCGTCGCACAACGTGCTGGTCGAATGCCGCCGGATGGGCGGCGGGTTCGGCGGCAAGGAATCGCAGTCGGGCCTGTTCGCATGCTGCGCGGCGCTCGCCGCGTGGAAGCTGCTGTGCCCGGTGAAGCTGCGTCCGGACCGCGACGACGACATGATGATCACCGGCAAGCGACACGATTTCCATTACCGCTTCGACGTCGGCTACGACGACGACGGCCGCCTCGACGGCGTCGCGCTCGACATGACGTCGCGCTGCGGCTTCTCGGCGGACCTGTCGGGCCCGGTGATGACGCGCGCGGTGTGCCACTTCGACAACGCGTACTGGCTCGGCGACGTCGACATCGCCGGCTACTGCGGCAAGACCAACACGCAGTCGAACACCGCGTTCCGCGGCTTCGGCGGCCCGCAGGGCGCGTTCGCAATCGAGTACATCCTCGACGACGTCGCGCGCGCGCTCGGCCGCGATCCGCTCGACGTGCGCTACGCGAACCTGTACGGCAAGACCGAGCGCAACGTGACGCCTTACGGGCAGACGGTCGAGGACAACGTGCTGCACGAACTGCTCGGCGAACTCGAGTCGACGAGCGACTACCGCGCGCGGCGCGCGGGCGTGCGCGAATTCAACGCACGCAACACGGTGCTGAAGAAGGGCATCGCGCTCACGCCGGTGAAGTTCGGCATCGCGTTCAACGTCACGCACTTCAACCAGGCGGGCGCGCTGGTGCACATCTACACCGACGGCTCGGTGCTCGTGAACCACGGCGGCACGGAGATGGGGCAGGGGCTCAACACGAAGGTCGCGCAGGTCGTCGCGCACGAGCTCGGCATCCGCTTCGGCCGGATCCGCGTGACGGCGACCGACACGAGCAAGGTCGCGAACACGTCCGCGACGGCTGCGTCGACGGGCTCCGACCTGAACGGCAAGGCCGCGCAGGATGCGGCGCGCCAGCTGCGCGAGCGCCTCGCGGCGTTCGCGGCGAAGCAGTTCGGCGACGGCAAGGTCGATGCGGCCGACGTGAAGTTCGGCAACGACTTCGTGTGGATCGGCGGCGCGAGCGTGCCGTTCGGCGAGGTGATCGCGAAGGCGTATCTCGCGCGCGTGCAGCTGTGGTCCGACGGCTTCTACGCGACGCCGAAGCTGTACTGGGATCAGTCGAAGCTGCAGGGCCGGCCGTTCTACTACTACTCGTACGGCGCGGCCGTGTCGGAGGTCGTGATCGACACGCTGACGGGCGAGATGCGCACGCTGCGCGTCGACGCGCTGCACGACGTGGGCGCATCGCTGAACCCGGCGCTCGACATCGGCCAGGTCGAAGGCGCGTTCATCCAGGGAATGGGCTGGCTCACGACCGAGGAGCTGTGGTGGAACAAGGGCGGCAAGCTGATGACGCATGCGCCGTCCACGTACAAGATTCCGACCGTCAACGACACGCCGCCCGAATTCAACGTGCGGTTGTTCCAGAACCGCAACGTGGAGGACAGCATCCATCGTTCGAAGGCCGTCGGCGAACCGCCGCTGCTGCTGCCGTTCTCGGTGTTCTTCGCGGTGCGTGACGCGATTGCCGCGGTCGGCGACTACCGGGTGAATCCGCCGCTCGACGCGCCGGCCACCGGCGAGTCGATCCTGCGCGCGATCACTGCGGTGCGTGCTGCGCGCGCCGGTCAGGCAGGTTGAGATGAACGGGCCTGCACGTTCGTTTCGCACCGCGACGACCCCGGCATTCGCGCAGGGTACCGGCCAGCGCAACCGCGCGACCGGTACGTCCGCGCCGATGCACATCGTGCTGTTCGGCGCGGGGCACGTCGGCCATGCGCTCGTCACGCTGCTCGGCGCATTGCCGTGCGTCGTGCAGTGGGTCGATACGCGCGACGAGCTGTTCCCGGACGAATGTCCGCCGAACGTGCAGCCGGAGCCGACCGACATACCCGAGGCCGTCGTCGACGCGGCGCCGCCCGGCGCGTACTTCCTCGTGATGACGCACAACCACGCGCTCGACTTCTCGCTCGCCGTGCAGATCATGCGGCGGCGCGACTTCGCGTACTTCGGGATGATCGGTTCGCGTACCAAGCGCGTGAAGTTCGAGCGCCGGCTCGCCGCGCGCGGCGTCGATCCGGCGCGGCTCACCGAGATGGTGTGTCCGATCGGCGTCGCGGGCATCGTCGACAAGGCGCCCGGTGCGATCGCGGTGGCCGTCTGCGCGGAACTGCTGCAGGCCCGCTCGGGCATGCCGGTGGCCGATGCGAAGGCGGCCGCGGCGGGGCGCTTGCGCGACGACGCGCGCTGCGCACGGTAACGATCAGGGGCGGCACGCCCGACCCACGTCCGCGCGTTTTTGCCTACACTGCACGGATCGCGCGGCAGCGGGCCGCGCGTTCTTTCGTGCAGGTACCATGTCCGATCATCAGGTCTATCTCGATGCGCTCGATGCGAGCCTCGTCGTCATCGAGCGCTGGCTGTCCGGCGCCGATACTTCCCCCGCGGCGCTCGATGCGCTGCTCGCGCCTTTCTCCGCCGAATTCACGATGATCATGACCGACGGTCGCGCGTTCGACCGCGACGACACGCGCGCGCTGTTCGCGAAGCTCGGCGGCGCGAAGCCGGGGCTGCGCATCAAACTGTCGGACATCCGCGTGCTCGCGGCAGACGCGTCGCATGCGGTGCTCACCTATCTTGAAGCGCAGCAGGCGGCGTCGGGCGAACTGCCCGCGCGTCGCGCGACCGCCGTGTTCGCGCGCGACGCGGCAGGCGTCGTGCGCTGGACTCATCTGCAGGAAACCTTCTGCACGGCCTGAGCGGCCGCGCCGCGTGATCGTGCGCGGGCGATTCCGCGCGGGTTGAGCGCCGCTTCAGCGCTTGCGGCCGCGTGCGGCGGTCAGCTCGTCGGACACGCTTTGCATCAGCGCACACAGCCACGCGATGTCGGTCGGGCGATCGGGGTGCGGGTGCGTGAGCAGGTAGCTCTTGATGCGCGGGAACGGCACGGGCGGCGCGACGACGACGAGCGGCAGCAGCTGCGCGTAGTGCGTCGCGAAGCGGCGCGTCGTCGTGAAGATCAGGTCCGACTGCAGCAGCACCTGCGGCACGATGCCGAAGTACGGCAGCGTCGTCACGATCCGTCGCGTGAGGCGGGCGCGGGCGAGGCCGATCTCGATCGCGTTGCGCTTGTCGCCGGTGTACGGCGTCGGCGCGACGTGCGCGGCCGACGCGTACGCTTCGCGCGTGAGCGGTTCGCGGGCGAGCGGATGCGCGTCGCGCATCAGGCACACGATCGTGTCGGAGAACAGGTCCTGGCGCGCGAACCGCGGGTCGGGCTTCGGCCAGTTGCCGATCACGAGATCGAGCGCGCCCGATTCGAGCGCCTCCGCGTGATCGAGCGCGGGATTCAATGAGTCGATTTCCAGATGCGCATGCGGCGCCGCGTCGCGAAAGCGCTCGATCAGCGTCGGCATGAAGAAATCGTTGAGGTAGTCGGGCGCGGCGACGCGGAACGTGCGCCGCGCGGACGATGGATCGAAGTCGCCGTGCGGCGTCGCGATGAAGTCGACCTCGCGCAGCGCGCGCGACGCGGCACCGAGCAGCGATGCGCCGTACTCGGTCGGCACCATCCCGGATTTGCCGCGCACGAGAATCGGGTCGTTCAGCGTCTCGCGCAGCTTGCGCAGCGCGGTGCTGATCGCGGGCTGGGTCTGGTTCAGGCGCAGCGCGGCCTGCGTGACGCTGCGCTCGAGCAGCAGCGTGCGCAATACGCGCACGAGCCAGATATCGAGCGAGGCGGTACGATCGTCGTCTTCCATCGGCGAGCGGTGTTCGGGAGAAGCGTAACCTTACCGCAGCCGCACGTTGCCGTGCGTGATACCGGCCATCACGTGCGCCCCTTCGGCAGCACGCTGATCCGCTTGACCTCGCGCGACTCGAGCCAGTTCGGCGTGCGCGCGCAGTACAGCACCATCGGCAGCGCGTCCTCGCCCCAGAACAGCTGCTGATTCATCCAGAAGGTCGGTACGCCGAACACGCCGAGCGCGATCGCGTCGTCGGTGTTGCGGCGCAACTGCGCGCTCGTCTCCTCGAATTCGATCAGCTCGTCGCCATGCCCGACGCCGACGCGCTCGCACAGCGCCGCGAACCCGTCCGGCGTCGACGGATCGTTGCCGTCGTGCCAGATGAAGCGGAACATTTCCAGCACGGTCGCGATGTCGGCGCGCAGCGCGATCGCGAGGCGCAGCACCTTGTCGGAGTCGAACGGATGCGCGGGCGGCATCTTGAAGCGGATGCCGAGCTGTTCGGCGCGAAACAGCGCGTGGCGGTACGTGAACACGCGCTTGGCCGGCACGTCGGCGCTCGGGCGCTGCCCCCAGTGGCGCTGCAGGTCGGGCAGCGACACGGCGACGGGGTCGAACGGCACGTCGGGCCACTTGTCGTGCTGTTCGAGCAGCAGGTAGGAGAACGGCGACACGAAGTCGAAGAACCAGGCAGGCTGGGCAGTGTCGAGGCCGGTTGTCATGGCGATCTCCAGAGGGTGGGGCGTGCGCGCCTGGCGGCGGCCTTCATGTTACGTTGCGGCGCGCGGATGCAGCAATGATCGCGGATCGGCCGCTCATGCGGAACCGGGAGTCGCCCGGGGGGGCTCGCCGGCCGGCGCCGCCGCGCCGCCGCGCGCCGCTGCACGGCCGCCGGCGCCGGGTGTGCCCGGCGTGCCCGATGCGACGTCGTGATCGTGCGCGGTGAGCCGCTCGCGCACGAAGCCGATGTGCTCGCGCAGCACGTAGAACTGCCCCGCGTACGCAAGCGGCATCTTCATCCGGTTCACGGCTTCCTCGATGTCGTCGAGTTCGTCGAGCAGCTGGACGCGCTCTTCGGCCGTATGCTCGCCGAGCGCGCGGCGCTCGAGCGCGATCAGCGCGCCGTACCAGCGGTAGATGCGCGAACGCACGCGCCAGCCGTACAGCGACGGCACCAGCCGCAACCCGGGGATCAGCACGACGATCAGCGGCACCACGACGACGAGCAGCCGGTCGACGAGACTCGCGACCCAGAACGGCAGCCGCCGGTACAGGAACGACTTGCCCGACTTGTAATAGCGCCCCGCGTCGTCGGACAGCGGGAAGCCGCGTGTGACGGCCGACGGGAATTCTCCCGCGTGCTGCAGGATCGTCGCGTGGCCGTGCACTTCGCGCGCGGCCTCGATCAGCAGGTCGGACAGCGCGGGGTGCAGCGTATCGCGCGCGACCAGCTCGATCGTCGGCGCGACCGTGTGGATGTCGGCGGGCGGCAGGTTGAGGCCGAGATCGTAGACGCCCATCGGCAGCGTGATCGCGGTCAGGTACGGAAAGCGCCGCGCGTAGGCCTCGGCTTGCGTGAACGAGTACACGTGCACGCCGGGCGCGCGGAACAGCTTCGCCATCACCGGGATCTGCGTCGAGTCGCCGGACAGGAACGCGGCGTCGATCTTGCCGTCGAGCAGCGCGGCCGCGGCGTCCTCGCCGGCGGTCGGCAGCAGTTCGGTCGAGCCGCCCGGCACGATGCCGTTCATCTTCAGCAGCGCCAGGCTCAATTCGCGCGCGCCGCTGCCTTCCGCGCCGAGCGCGAGCCGCTTGCCCTTGAAGTCGGACAGGCGTGCGACCACCGGCCCGCGGTACATGATCGCGAGCGGCACGTAGCCGATGCTGCCGAGCGAGACCAGGTGTTCATCGCGCTCCTTCGGGCCGATGCCGCTCTGCACGAAGCCGACGTCGACCGGCGCGTCCGGATTCGACAGCCGCGCGAGGTTCTGCGCGGATCCTTCGGATGACTGGACGTCGAGCGTGACGCCGTTCTTCGCGAGGATCGCCTTGTATTTCTGCGCGGCGTTCCAGTAGGTGCTGCCGGGCGGGCCGGACGAAATCACGAGCGTGGACGGCGGCGCCGGCTGGATCAGCTTGACCGCGAACCAGACCGCCGCGACCGCGAGCAGCACGGTGGGGCCGATCGACAGCGCGAGGTCGCGCCACGACACCGCGACGAAGCGGGCGAGGATGCGGCGGGGCGGGCGGGGGCGGGCTGGCTTCATGGAGTCGGCGGATGACACGGGCGTGACGCAGCGATGACGGCCGTCGCGGACAAGGCACGCGATGCGCGTTCTGGCGGCGATGGTACCCGGTTTCGCCCGGCGTGCGCGAGTCCGGCGCCGTCGCGCGGCGGCGGACACGGGCGCGCGCGGGCGGATGGCGGGCGGCCACGCGTCAAAAGCTTTGCGCTTCGGCTGGCGCTGGATTACATTGTGCGACGCAGCCGCGCCCGATTCGCGCACGACCCGGCACGTTATGAGACCGGGCGCGCCCGGCCGGCGGCTGTCCGGCCCGGCCGGCCCGCATTCGCGCGCGCCGGCCGCCGGCCCGTGTCGCCTCTCTCGCATCGCCGTGGAAATCATCGGCCGTCCCGCCCGTTCGCGCGCGGGCCGGCTGCCTTTGGGGGTATCCGGCCGTACTGTGCACGGCCGTTCCGGAGTTACAAGGAGATAGCATGAAGTCGATCGTGTTGAGAGCGTTGGGTGTTGCGGCCGTGGCGGCCTGTCTGACGGGCAGCGTGTACGCGCAGTCGAGCGATGCGGCGGCCACCGAAGCGCCGGCCGCGGCAGCGAGCTCGCCGAAGGCGGCGGCCAAGACCGCGAAGAAGGCCAACCGCCAGCTCGGCTATGCGGTGCGCAAGGCCATTACGAAGGCAGGCGGCATCGACGTGGCGAACATCGTCGTGCGCTCGAAGGGCGGCGCGATCTCGCTGGAGGGCACGGTGCCCGACCAGGCACAGATCGACAAGGCGGAAGAGGCGGCGAAGGGCGTGAAGGGCGTGACGTCGGTCACGAACAAGCTGACGGTTCAGCAGCAATGATGCCGGGCGGCGGCGCGCCAGCGCCGCGCGCCCGCTTTCACGCGGGCCCCGGCGTGCCGGGGCCCGTTTGCACTTTTGAATGCCCCCCGGGCCCGCCGCTTCGCGCCAGGCCCCGGAGCGGGCGTCCCCCAAGGAAACTTCCTTCGGGGCGGAAAACCTTGGGCGGCCCGGCGTTTTCCCGACAGGCCGCGAGCCGCGCACGACGCAGCGGCGCACCGATAACGATATCGAGAGGGCGGCAATGACAACGCACGGGTGGGGCAGTCGGATTCTTTGGGGCGCGGCGCTGGTCGCGATCACGTTGCTCGGCGCCTGCAACGGCGACGAGTCGTCCGAACGCAATCGGCTGCCCGGGTTCGTGTCCGGCAGCGTGCGCACCACCGCCTACGACGGTACGAGCGACGACCTGCTGACTGCCGGTCTCGGCAAGACGGGCCTCGCCGCCGCCACCGCGCCGGCGTTCGCGAATCCGTCGCGGCCGACGAGCGCCGAGCTGCGCCGGCTCGCGATCTGGTCGAACTACCGCGCGCTCGTCGACATGAGCGCCAACGGCGGCTACGGCCGTTTCTGGGGACCGAACGTCGACCTCGACGGCAACGACACGCTCGGCGAAGGCAAGATTCCCGGCACCGAATATCTCGCGTATTCCGACGACGGCAGCGGCCGCAAGAACGTGACGCTGCTCGTGCAGGTGCCCGCGAGCTTCGACCCCGCGCAGCCGTGCATCGTCACCGCGACGTCGTCCGGTTCGCGCGGTGTGTACGGCGCGATTTCGGCGGCCGGCGAGTGGGGCCTCAAGCGCGGCTGCGCGGTCGCGTACAACGACAAGGGCGGCGGCAACGGCGCGCACGAGCTCGGCACCGACACGATCACGCTGATCGACGGCACGCTCGCCGACGCGGTGCTCGCCGGCAATGCGAGTCTCTTTACCGCCAATGTGACGAGCAGCGACCTGGCCGCGTTCAACAGCCGCTTCCCGAACCGCTACGCGTTCAAGCACGCGCATTCGCAACAGAATCCCGAGCAGGACTGGGGGCACGCGACGCTGCAGGCGGTCGAATTCGCGTACTGGGCGCTCAACGAACAGTTCGGGCCGTTCGTCGACGGCTCGCATCACGGCGTGCGCTACCGCCCGGGCGACATCACGACGATCGCCGCGTCCGTCAGCAACGGCGGCGGCGCGGCGCTCGCGGCGGCCGAGCAGGACACGCGCCGCTGGATCACCGCGGTCGTGGTCGGCGAGCCGCAAGTCAACGTGCGGATGGCGCCGAACGCGGTCGTGCGCGAGGGCGGCCAGCCGGTGCCGTCGTTCGGCCGGCCGCTGGCCGACTACGCGACGCTCGCGAACCTGCTGGAGCCGTGTGCGGCCGCGTCGTCGTCGCTCGCGGGCGCGCCGTACCTGAGCGCGCTGCCGGCCGCCACCACGCAGTCGATCCGCACGCAGCGCTGCGCGACGCTCGCCGCGGCCGGGTTCGTGTCGGGGGCCGATACGCAGAGCCAGGCCGCCGACGCGCTCGCGCAACTGCACGCGGCCGGCTATCTCGCGGATTCCGACCTGCTGCAGGCGCCGATGTGGGATTCGCAGGCGATTCCGGCGATCGCGGTCACCTATGCGAACGCGTACACGCGCTCGCGCGTGACCGACAACCTGTGCAATTTCAGCTTCGCGACCACCAATGCGGCGACGGGCGCGGTGGCGCCGCCCGCCGCCTCGCCGATGCCGGCCGTGTTCGGCCTCGGCAACGGCGTGCCGCCGACGGCAGGCGTCAATCTCGTGTTCAACACCGGTGCGGGTGTCGACCACCGGCTCGCGACGCCCGACGCGAGTTTCGCGGGCGCGCTGTGCCTGCGCCAGCTGTGGACCAACGGGATGCTCGACATGCCGGCGAACGTCGATGCGGTGCGCGTGAACGCGAACCTGCAGGGCAAGCCGGCGATCATCGTGCAGGGCCGCAGCGACGCGCTCGTGCCCGTGAATCACGCGTCGCGCGCGTACGTCGCGCAGAACGGCATCAGTGAAGGCGGCCGCAGCCAGCTCGTGTTCTACGAGGTGACGAACGGGCAGCACTTCGATGCGTTCCTGCCCGTCGCGGGCTTCGACACGCGCTTCGTGCCGGTCCACTACTACAACCTGCAGGCGCTGAACCTGATGTGGCGGCACCTGAAGAACGGTGCCGCGCTGCCGCCGTCACAGGTGGTCCGCACGCTGCCGCGCGGCGGCACGCCGGGCGCCGCGCCGGCGCTGACGAGCGCGAACCTGCCGCCGATCTCGGCGTCCCCCGGCGCGAACGCGATCACGGCCGGCGCGGGCGCGATCGATGTGCCGCTCTGACGGCACCCGCCCCACCGCGATACGGAAGCCGGACGCTCGTCCGGCTTTTTTATTTTCAGCGTCTGGAATCGGTCCCGCATTGCCCTTGGTCCGAATGGCACGCGCTGTAACAAATTATCGCTTTACGGCGGAAAATCCGGAATCTATTATGCGCCGATATTTTAACTTAATTTAATAAATTCCCGTAAAGACAATATTCCTTTCCGTATAGTTAATCGATCCTTTCGATTTTATTAAATCGGCTCGAGTTGCGGTTGGTCGCCCTTTCGCGATTGACCGGCATTTCGTCGAGGGAGTCGTTCGTCTGTTCGAAGCGAAGGCGCCTTGTCTGGCGGCCTTTGCATGGGATGCTTTTGCTTGCGGTTTCTCGCGCGTGCGGATGGCGAGGGCGAATTCGCAGTGCCGCACATTATTGAATCGTCGTTTGCAATGGAATTGATTCCATTGTGCGATCGCGGAATATGGGTGGGGTAAATCATGCCGGTCGGTATTCGCCGATGCGGTAAAAAACTCGGGGTGCATCGCAAAACGAATGCGCTCCCGGTGCGGAGCGCCGGCGCAAATGATCCTTTGCGACCGGCGGTATTTATCGTTCTGTTCGAGAGGCAATAATGACGACACTGAAGTCCTTGAAAGACGGTTTCGCGCTATTTGGAACGACGCTGAGCGTGCCGCTCGCCGCAGCCGCGGCCGCGGCGCTGCTCGTCACGGGATGCGGCGGCGACGACGGGGCGGGCCCGACCGCCGCCACCACGGCAGCCGCGACGACGTCGAACGGCAGCACGTCGGCCAGCACCAATGCAACGGCCGCCGTCCCGGCCGACCAGCCGTACGTCGACAACGACGTGTACGGCACCGGGCCGAACGACGCGGTCACGGATTCGACCGAAGGGGCCGCGGTCGTGCACCGCCAGGTCACGATCGGCGGCAAGACCGTCCAGTACACGGCCACCACCGGCCACCTGACCACGATCGACCCGATCACGTCGGCGCCGAACGCGAAGATGTTCTACGTCGCGTACACGCAGGACAACCCGGACCCGTCGAAGCCGCGCCCGGTCACGTTCTTCTACAACGGCGGCCCCGGCTCGTCGTCGGTCTACCTGCTGCTCGGCTCGTACGGGCCGAAGCGCCTGCAGTCGTCGTTCCCGAACTTCACGCCGCCGGCCCCGTACAAGCTGCTCGACAATCCGGACAGCCTGCTCGACCGCACCGACCTGGTGTTCATCAACCCGGTCGGCACCGGCTACTCGGCGGCGATCGCCCCGGCGAAGAACAAGGATTTCTGGGGCACCGACCAGGACGCACGCTCGATCGACCGCTTCATCCAGCGCTACCTGACCAAGTACTCGCGCTGGAACTCGCCGAAGTTCCTGTACGGCGAGTCGTACGGCACCGCGCGCAGCGCGGTCGTGTCATGGGTGCTGCATGAGGACGGCATCGACCTGAACGGGATCACGCTGCAGTCGTCGATCCTCGACTATGCGAATGCGCTGTCCGCGCCGGGTACCTTCCCGACGCTCGCGGCCGACGCGTTCTACTGGAAGAAGACGACGCTCAACCCGACGCCGACCGATCTCGACGCATACATGGTGCAGGCCCGCAACTACGCGGACAACACGCTCGCGCCGCTCGCGCAGAAGCCGAACCCGCAGGACGGCGGCTTCGTGAACGTGCGGCTGAACCTGAACCTGCAGACCGCGCGGCAGATGGGTTCGTACATCGGCACGGATCCGACGTCGCTGATCCAGACGTTCGGCAACCCGGCCGCGCTCGGCAACGTGCCGTCGTCGGACGACAACCCGCCGTACACGTTCTTCCTGACGCTCGTGCCGGGCACGCAGATCGGCCAGTACGACGGTCGCGCGAACTTCACGGGCAAGGGCATCGCGCCGTACATCCTGCCGAACTCGGGCAGCAACGATCCGTCGATCACGAACGTCGGCGGCGCGTACACGGTGCTGTGGAACAGCTACATCAACACCGACCTCAAGTACACGTCGACGTCGTCGTTCGTGGACCTGAACGACCAGGTCTTCAACAACTGGGACTTCAGCCACACCGACCCGACCGGCGCGAACCGGGGCGGCGGCAATACGCTGTACACGGCCGGTGACCTCGCGGCGACGATGAGCGTGAACCCGGACCTGAAGGTGCTGTCGGCGAACGGCTATTTCGATGCGGTCACGCCGTTCCACCAGACCGAGCTGACGCTCGCGCAGATGCCGCTCGATCCGACGCTCAAGGCGCTGAACCTGACGATCAAGAACTATCCGTCGGGCCACATGATCTACCTGAACGACGCGTCGCGGACCGCGCTGAAGGGCGACCTCGGCAACTTCTACGACGGGATCCTCGCGAACCGTACCGCGCTGCAGCGCGTGCTGAAGCTGCAGGCGCGCACGCAACAGATGAAGCAGCAACAGTTGAAGCAGCAGGGGCAGTAAGGATCGCGAGCGACTTGCGCTGCCCGGCCGTGGGCCGGGCGGCCCGAGTTCGCGAGGCCCCGGATGGACGACAGCCCGATCGGCGCAGGCCGGTCGGGCTGTTTTTTGCGGCGGGGTGCCGGCGTCGCGTGCTGGCCGGTCATGCATCACATCGCGCATGCGGCTCGCGATGCTGTGATCTTCCACGGTGCCCGTGAGTCGTCGACCGACGGGGCGTTGTCGGGTCCGCGTGAGATTCGCAGCGGCTTGATCCTCGAAAGGGGAATGCATGTCCCTGTATCGAGGGAAATTCTCCACCGACAAATCGTGCCGATCTCTTCCGTCAGGGGCGGGAAGATGGCGGTGTCTGCCGTGGCGGGCGGCAGCCGCGCCGCTTACGCGAGCACGAGCCGCACGCCGACCGCGACGAGCGTCGAGGCGAGCAGGTTGCGCAGCAGCCGCTCGGGCGCGCGCGCCGACAGCAGGCTGCCGAGCACGATGCCGGGCAGCGAGCCGAGCAGCAGCGACAGCAGCATCGACCAGTCGACCGAGCCGAGCAGCCAGTGGCCCATGCCGGCGACGAGCGTGAGCGGCACTGCGTGCGCGATGTCGGAGCCGACGATGCGCGCGGTCGCGAGCAGCGGGTACAGCAGCAACAGCACGGTGACGCCGATCGCGCCGGCGCCGACCGACGTCATCGACACGAGCGCGCCGAGCACGGCGCCCGTCAGCACGGTCGACCAGAACGTGCGCGCGGGATTCGGCGGGAGCGGATTGCGCGCGGCGAGCGCGGTCAGCTGCGGCCGGAAGATCAGTGCGAGCGACGTGAGCAGCAGCGCGATGCCGAGCACCAGCTGGATCATTCGCGCGGTGCCGGGCGAGTTCATCCCGTGCGTGTGCAGCACCCACAGCGTGACGGCCGCGGCCGGGACGCTGCCGGCCGCGAGCCGGCCGGTGATGCGCCAGTCGATCGACCCCTTCAGTCCGTGGACGAGGGTGCCGGTGGCCTTGGTCGCGGCCGCATACAGCAGATCGGTGCCGACCGCCGTCGCGGGGTGGACGCCGAACAGCAGCACGAGGATCGGCGTCATCAGCGAACCGCCGCCGACGCCCGTCAGGCCGACGAGAACGCCGACGAACAGGCCGGACAGGGAGTACAGCAGATCGATATGGGGAAGCGACATCGGAAGCAGGCGGTTATGCGGCGTTCGGCGGCGGCGCGCGGCCGCGGCGCGCGCATCAAAGTCCGCCATTGTCGCAAAAGTGGCGCTTCGGTGTACGACTACGTTAAAAATCGGCCGGGAAGGCCCGCCGGACGGGCCGTTCCCGGCGGGTCAAACGAACGTTTGAACAGGCGCCGGGCCGGGCGGGGTGGCGTGCCGGCGTTGCCGGGTTGCGACGCCGATGGCGGGCCATCGGGTGCGGCGGGGCGGAACTCTCCCCGATTCAGGCCGGACGGCCGTCAATGCATCGCGGGGCCGGCGCCCGCAACGGCGTCCTGGCGGCGGATGCGCAGCGCGAGACCGAGCAGCCCGGCCGCGGCCGCAAATGCGGCGCCGACGGCGAACGCGGCGTGGTAGCCGCCGTTCAGCGCGTCGAGCGGCGAGGCGTGTGCCGCCGCGAGCGCATCGGTGCGCGCGGCCGCGAGGCTCGCGAGCACGGCGAGGCCGAGCGCCCCGCCCATCATGAACGCGGTGTTGACGATGCCCGACGCGAGCCCCGAATCGGCCGGATCGACGTCGCTCATCGCGGCGAGCAGCACCGGATTGAACGCGACGCCCGCGCCGATGCCGAGCAGCGTCATGCCCGGCAGCACGTGCCAGACGAAGCTGCCGTCGGCCGGCGCGCGCGCGAACAGCGCGAGGCCGCACGCCGCGATCAGCAGGCCGGCGGCGATCGGGCCGCGGATGCCGAAACGCATCACGATCCGCGCCGACAGCCCGAGCGAGAACGCGGCCATGATCAGGTTCGCCGGCAGGAACGCGAGCCCGACCTGCAGCGGTCCGTAGCCGAGCACGCGCTGCATGTAGAGCGCGGACAGGAAGAACCACGCGAACATCGCGGCCGCCCACAGCACGCCGATCACGTTCGCGAGCGCGACGTTGCGCGCGGCGAACAGCGTGAGCGGCATCAGCGGATGCGCGACGCGCGCCTCGATCGCGACGAACAGCGCGAGCAGCACGACGGCCGCGCCGATCAGCACGACTGTTTGCGTAGACAGCCAGCCGGCCTCGTTGCCGCCGACGATCCCGTAGACCGCGAGCATCAGCGACGCGGTCACGGTGATCGCGCCCGCGACGTCGAGCCGCGCGGCGCCGGCCGGCGCGCGCAGGCGCGGCAGCAGCGCGACGCACATCGCATAGACGGCGATGCCGATCGGCAGGTTGACGAGGAAGATCCAGTGCCACGACAGCGTGCTCGTCAAGAGCCCGCCGAGCAGCACGCCGATGCTGCCGCCGCCCGCGCAGACGAAACCGTAGACGCCCATCGCGCGCGCCCGTTCGCCCGGCTCGGTGAACAGGTTCATGATCAGCGACAGCGACACGGCCGACACGATCGCGCCGCCGAAGCCCTGCACCGCGCGCGCGGCGATCAGCATCGTCTGCGATTGCGCGAGGCCGCAGGCGAGCGACGCGAGCGTGAACACGACGAGGCCGGCGAGGAACATGCGCCGCTGCCCGTACAGGTCGCCGAGCCGGCCGCCGAGCAGCAGGCAGCCGCCGAACGTCAGCAGGTAGGCGTTGACGACCCACACGAGGGCCGTCTCGGTGAAATGGAGGTCGGTGCTGATCGACGGCAGTGCAACGTTTACGATCGTGCTGTCGAGCACGATCATCAGCACGCCGAGGCAGAGGACGATCAGCGCGTACCAGCGCTTCTCGCCGTGGATCCCGTGGGTCATGGCTGGCAGCCTTCTCTCTGATAGTTATTTGAAAGGCTGAATTGTAGACGTCGTTCGCGTGCGCTTCCTGCCGGTTTGTGGCAGGAGCGACGCGTAGCGGCAGCGCGTGTCGCGCGGCGCCGGACGTTATCCGCGCGGCGGGAGTTCGCAGCCGTCGGGGCCGCAAGCGGCGGCGGCGTCGCCGGCGAATTCGACGATGGCGCCGTCGCGCCATGCCTGCTCGAGCGCCTGCGCGAACACGTCGGCCGGCTGCGCACCCGATACCGCGTAGCGGCCGCCGAACACGAACAGCGGCACGCCGCGTCCGCCGATCTGCGCGGCGCGCGCGATGTCGGCCTCGACTTCGTCACGGTATGCATCGCTGCGCAGCACGGCTTCGACGGCCGAGCGCTCGAGCCCCGCTTCGACCGCGAAGTCGATCAGCGCCGCATGGTCGAACAGCGAGCCGTGCTCGCAGAAATAGGCGCGGTACAGGCGCTCGGTCAGCGCATGGGCGCGGCCGGTGGCTTCCGCGAGCTTCACGAGCCGATGGCCGTCGAGCGTGTCGCCGACGAACGTGCCGGGCAGGTCGTAGCTCAGCCCGACGCTCGCTGCCGCGTCGGTCACCTGGCGCAACATCTGGTCGACCTGCGCGGGCGACATCCGGTACTTGCCCGCGAGCATCGCCTCCACCGGTTCGACCGGCTGGCCCGGCATCAGCCGGTACGCACGCAACGCGACGTCGACGTGCTCCGCGTGCGCGAATGCGGCGAGCGCCTCGTCGAAGCGGCGCTTGCCGATCCAGCACCACGGGCAGATCAGGTCGGACCAGATTTCGACGGTCAGGATCGGGCGGGCAGTCGGGGCGGGGGTGGTCGTCATGGGCGGTCCGGGGCGGCAAATAAATGTAACCGGGACTATAGCATTTTGTGCTTCGACGCTTCGACGCTTCGACGCTTCGATGCTTCGCCGTGGGCTGGCCCGCGTGGAACGGGCCGGCCCCTGACGTATCACGAAGCATAGTCACGGACCGCGCGAACCGGTAGCGGGGCCGATGTCAGTGATTGTGAACGGTGAAGGCGGCAAGCTTGGCGACCAAGCGACCAAGCGACCAAGCGACCACGCCCGCAGCACATGTCGCTCACACGTCGCCCTGCGTTTCCTTCAGATGCTTCAGGTGCTTGTAGACGGTCGCGCGCCCCATCCCGAGCACGTTCGCGACGTAGTTCGCGGCGCTCTTGCCGCGGAACGCGCCTTCCGCATAAAGCGCCTCGACGAGTTCGCGCCGGTGCTCGCGCGTGAGGCCGTTCAGGCCGACCTGCCGCTCGCGCAGCCAGCCGTGCAGGAACGTGTTGATGCGCTCCTGCCAGTCGTCGCGGAACAGCTCGTCCGGTTGCGCGACGATGCCCGCGCCCTTGATGAACACGTCGAGCGTCGCGCGGACGTCGTCGAACACCGCGATGTTGAAGTTGATGCACATCATCCCGGCCGGCCGGCCTTCGTCGTCGAACAGCACGTTGCTCACGCAACGCATCCGCCGGCCGTCCCAGTTCAGTTTCTCGTACGGGCCGATCACGCGCTCGCGCGCCGAATGATCGATTTCCTCGAGCGCCGAATCGTCGCCGACCTCGCGCTTCGACAGGTTGTTCGCGAGGTACAGCACGGTCTGGTCGTGCAGGTCGTGGATCACGACTTCCGCGTACGGGAAGAACAGCGCCGCGATGCCGTCGGCGATCGGTGCGTAGCGGGTGAGCAGCAGGTCTTTGACGGGGGATTGCTTCTTGCGCATCGGAATCGCCATCTCGGGTGAGCGGGGGCCGGGCGGTGCGTCGGCACGGCGCGCCGGCGTGCCGTCGACCGGCTCGCCCGTGCGCCCCCGCGCTGCCGCCGCGGCGGTTGCGCCATTGTATCGGCCCCGCGTGCGCGTGCCGCTCATGCGCGCGTCAGATGCATGTACAGCGCGTGTGCGATCGCGATGTCCTCGAGCCCGAGGCCGATCGAGCGGAAGAACGCGTGACGCGTGCGCGACGGCGCCGCGCAGGTGCCTGCGACGAGCGCGGGCAGGTCGCCGACGATCCGCTCCGGCGTCCAGCCGTGCCCGGCCGCCGCGATCTGCATCTCGCCCGCGCTCGCGGGCGTCGTGTGCCGGTAGTCGCAGTACACGTCCATGTCGGGCAACCATGCGGGCGGGATCTCGTGCGCGCGCGCGACGTTGGTGCTGATCGAGGTGACGAGCGCGGGGCGCGTGAGCATGCCGTCGGCGAGCACCGGCGTGCCCGACGACGTGCACAGCATCACGACGTCCGCGTCGCGCACGCACGCCTCGACGCTGGCGGCCGCACGGGCGCGCGGATCGATCCGCGCGAGCGTCGCCTGCAGCGCCGGGTCGCCGGCGAGCGCGGGCGAATGGACGCTGATCGATGCCCAGTCGCGCAATGCCGCCGTATGGCGCAGATGTGCGAGGCCCACCGCGCCCGCGCCGATCACGGCGAGCCGGCGCGCATCGCGCGGCGCGAGGCAGTCGACCGCGAGCGCCGTCGTGCCGGCCGTGCGCTCGACCGTCAGCAGCCCCGCGTCGCACCACATCAGCGGCTGGCCGGTACGCATCGACATCAGCGCGGTCCACGCCGTGACGATCGGTTTGCCGCCCGTCACGACGTACGGCGACAGTTTCGCGCCGAACACTTGCTCGTCGGCGAGCGCGCCGAGATACGTGATGAAATCGCCGGCCTGCTCGGGGAACAGCGTGAGGGTTTGCGGCGGCTGCACCGCGCGGGCCGATGCGAGCGACGCGAACATGCGGCGCAGCGTGCCGAGCACGTCGAGCGACGGCAGCGCCGCGCGCACCGCGGCTTCGTCGACGGTCAGCGGCAGGGTCGGGGCGGGTTGCGTCATGGAACTTCTCCGGTCGGGGCCGGACAGGACAGTCTCGAAAGCGGGCGTCCGGCGGTGTTCGTGATGGATTAAAAGTCTAATATAGACAAAAGAAGTCGGGTGAATTTTTCTTTTCAGGACAGGCCCGAGCCGCTGTCAGTCGAAAAAACATCGATGAATCAAAGGCATTTTGCGTAATCGACGGAATCTCGATGGGCAGCAGCGAGGCCGCGATTATCGTATCCCCTATAGTCTATAGTAGACTAAGAGTCTATATTTCACATGCGGACCGGCATGTTGCCGCCCGGCGGCCGGCATGCATCGCATGCCGATCCGGCGCCCGGCGACGGCGTCGCGCGAACGGTCTTCATCGCCTCAATTCGGAATCGAAGGACATCGTCATGAACTGGAAGCTTTCCCTCTGCGCCGTCGCGGCGCTTGCGTGCGCGGCCGTCACCGCCCACGCGGAACAGACCACGCTGCGCTTCGGGATCGAAGCCGCCTATCCGCCGTTCGAGAGCAAGACGCCGGCCGGCCAGTTGCAGGGTTTCGACGTCGACGTCGGCAATGCCGTCTGCGCGAAGCTGAACATGAAGTGCGTGTGGGTCGAGAATGCGTTCGACGGGCTGATCCCGGCGCTGCAGGCGCGCAAGTTCGACGCGATCAATTCGGCGATGAACATCACCGCGAAGCGCAAGCAGAGCATCGATTTCACGCCGGCGATCTACGTGGTGCCGATCGTGATGGTCGCGCACCGCGGCTCGCCGCTGCGGCCCGATGCCGCGAGCCTGCGCGGCAAGCACGTCGGCGTGCTGCAGGGCTCGTCGCAGGAGGATTTCCTGAAGGCGCACTGGGCCAATGCGGGCGTGGACGTCGTGTCGTATCAGGACCAGGACCAGATCTATGCCGATCTCGTCGCCGGTCGTCTCGACGCGGCCGTGCAGGAAGCGCAGACCGCGCAGGACGGTTTCCTCGACAAGCCGGCCGGCCGCGACTACCAGATCGTCGGCGAGCCGCTGAAGGATCCCGCGACGCTCGGCGAAGGCACCGGCTTCGGGTTGCGCAAGGGCGACAAGGCGCTGCAGGCGAAGATCGTCGGCGCGCTCGACGCGCTGAAGAAGGACGGCACGCTGAGCGCGCTGTCGCAGAAGTATTTCAAGCGCGACATCGTCGCGAAGTAAGCCAGGCCGCGCGCCGGCCGCGGTGCCGGCGCGCGTCGCACCGAATCTCGACGCAGTACGGGGAAGCATGGATTTCGACGTCATCGTTCTGGGGGCCGGCATCGTCGGCGTGTCGTCGGCGCTGCATCTGCAGGATCGCGGGCTGCGTGTCGCGCTCGTCGACCGGCGCGCGCCCGGCGAGGAAACGAGCCACGGCAATGCGGGGCTGATCGAGCGCTCGTCGGTCGTGCCGTACGCGTTCCCGCGCCGGCTCGGCACGCTGCTGCGCTACGCACGCAACCGCTCGGTCGATCTCTATTGGGACTACAAAGCATTGCCCGCGTATGCGGGCTGGCTTGCGCGTTTCTGGCGCGAATCGTCGCCGCAGCGGCTCGCGGCCGCCGCACGCGACATGCTGCCGCTCGTCGCGGCGAGCGTCGTCGAGCACGACGCGCTGCTCGCGCGCACCGACGCGCAGCCGCTCGTGCATGACGGCGGGTGGATCGAGGCGTTCCGTTCGCCCGCGCTGTTCGACGCGGAAACGCGCGCGCAGCAGCGGGTGGCCGACGCGCACGGGTTGCGGATGAGTGTGCTCGACGCGCGCGCGTTGCGCGAACGCGAGCCCGGCATCGGCGACGCGTTCTGCGGCGCATTCCACTGGCAGGACCCGAAGACGGTGTCGAGCCCCGGCGGCCTCACGAAGGCGTACGCGCGGCTGTTCGAGCTCGACGGCGGCACGTTCGTACGCGGCGACGCGACGACGCTCGCGCAGGTGCGCGACGGCTGGCAGGTCGATACCGAGCACGGGCCGATTGCGGCCCGTTCGGCCGTGGTTGCGCTCGGGCCGTGGTCCGATCACGTGTTCGCGCCGCTCGGCTACCGGATTCCGCTGCGCGCGAAGCGCGGCTATCACATGCATTACCGGCCGACCCGCGCGCCGCTGAACGTGCCCGTGTGCGATACCGAGGAGGGTTTCGTCGTCGCGCCGATGGAAGGCGGCCGCCTGCGGCTCACGACCGGCGTCGAGATCGCGTTGCGCGGCGCGCCGCCGACCGGCGTGCAGCTCGCACGTGCAGAGCCGCTGGCGCGCGACGCGTTCGGCATCGGCGAGCGGCTCGATCCGGCGCCGTGGCTCGGGATGCGGCCGTGCACGCCCGACATGCGGCCCGTGATCGGGCCTGCGCCGCGCCATCGTCATCTGTGGTTCGCGTTCGGCCACTGTCACCACGGGCTCACGCTCGGCCCCGCGACCGGGCGTCTGCTCGCTGAGATGATGACGGGCGCGCCGACCTTCATCGATCCCCATCCGTACCGGCCCGCGCGCTTCGACTGAACCCGTTGCGATACGACGGCCGCCGCGTGTGCGGCCGTCACAGTTTTTCATTCGGCTGTCCGTATTGAGTGAAGTCTTGCAGCCGGAAATGATCTGCGCAATTGACCGGAAAGAAATCGCGAAATAAGCAAAACAGAAAACACGCGATTTATTAATGAAATTTCATGAAGATGAAATGCGAAGCAGGCGGTCCGTCCGGGCCATCCGGCGACGTTTCGCAACGGACGTTCCGATGTGACCCGGGATGTACCGGAACACGTTACTTCCGGCCTCGCAAACGTTACGTTACATCCGCGCTCCCGACACATTTATCGTCAGATGATTGCGGCTGCGCGACCCGTTTATTTACCCGGAAATCCATATAAAACCGTTATTGGCTTGCAATAGGCCAACGAATCAATCCGTTTTATCCGGATGGCACACTTCGTGCAATCGATCCCCATGCTTTATCAACGTAGTGCCAACGAGATGGGGTAAGGATGAGACAAAACTTTAAATTGACGGGTGTGGCGCTGTCGGTCACGACGGTGTTCGGGGTACTGGTTTCCGGTTCGGCTGTCGCCGGGCCGCTCGATGCGCTGCCGATTCCGCAAGTCGTCGTGAATCCGCCGACCAACAGCGTATCGATCGGGCTGGCCGCGACCGGCACGTCGCCGCTGGGTTCGGTCACCGTTGCGACGGGTGGGGCCGGCGCGATTCAGACGTCGCTGGGCAATCCGGCGCAGGCGTTGTCGGGCGCGGTGAACGCGCTGCAGGGCGCGCTCGGCGGCGGTGGCGGCGCGGTGACGCCCCTCGCGCCGGTACAAGGCGTGGTGAACCAGGTGACGGGAGCGCTCGGTGGCGGCAACCCGGCCGGTGCGTTGAGCGGCGCGCTGAATACGGCGACGGGGACGTTGAGCAATGCGGTCGGCACGGTGACGGGCGGGCTGGGTAACGTCGGCGGCGGTGCGAATCCGCTGGCGCCGGTTCAAGGTGTCGTCAATCAAGTGACGGGGGCGCTCGGTGGTGGCAACCCGGCCGGCGCGCTGACCGGCGCCCTCGGCACGGTGACGGGTGCGCTCGGCAGCGTCGGCGGCGGCAACCCGGCCGGCGCACTGACCGGCGCCCTCGGCACGGTGACGGGTGCGCTCGGCAACGTCGGCGGCGGCAACCCGGCCGGCGCACTGACCGGTGCTCTCGGCACGGTGACGGGTGCACTCGGCAACGTCGGCGGCGGCAACCCGGCCGGCGCGCTGACCGGCGCCCTCGGCACGGTGACGGGTGCGCTCGGCAACGTCGGCGGTGGCAACCCGGCCGGCGCACTGACCGGCGCCCTCGGCACGGTGACGGGTGCACTCGGCAACGTTGGCGGCACGAACCCGCTGGCGCCGATCCAGAACGTCGTCGACCAGGTCACGGGCACGCTGGGCAGCGGCAATCCGGCTGGTGCGCTGAGCAACGCGGTCAATACGATCACGGGTACGCTCGGCAACATCGGTGGCGCGTCGAGCCCGTTGGCCCCGGTGCAAGGCGCCGTCACGCAACTCGCCGGCACGCTCGGCAATGGCAACCCGGCCAGCGCACTGACGGACGCTGTGAACTCGGTGACGGGCGCGCTCGGCAGCCTCGGCGGCACGAACCCGCTGGCGCCGGTACAAGGCGTCGTGAACCAGGTCGTCGGCACGCTATCGGGCGCCGGCGGCGGCAGCCCGATCGCGCCGATCACGAACCTCGTCAGCGGCCTGCAAAACGCGCTGCCGACGGGCGGCAACCCGGCCGGCGCACTGGGCAACGCGGTCAACTCGGTCACGGGCGCACTCGGCAACCTCGGCGGCACGAACCCGCTGGCGCCGCTACAGGGCGTCGTGAACCAGGTCGTCGGCACGCTCGGCGGCAGCAACCCGGCCGGCGCACTGGGCAACGCGGTCAGCTCGGTGACGGGCGCACTCGGCAACCTCGGCGGCACGAACCCGCTGGCCCCGGTACAGGGCGTCGTGAACCAGGTGGTCGGTACGCTCGGCGGCAGCAACCCGGCCGGCGCACTGAGCAACGCGGTCAGTTCGGTGACGGGCGCACTCGGCAGCCTCGGCGGCACGAACCCGCTGGCGCCGGTGCAGGGCGTCGTGAACCAGGTCGTCGGCACCCTGTCGGGCGCAGGCGGCAGCAGCCCGATCGCGCCGATCACGAACCTCGTCAGCGGCCTGACCGGCGGCAGCAACCCGGCCGCCGCGCTGACCGGTGCGCTCGGTTCGGTGACGGGTGCCCTGGCGAACGGTCCGGCGGCCCTCGGGCAGGCGGCCGGCGCGTTGTCGGGCGCGGCCGGTTCGACGGCTGCAGCGGGCGGCAGCCTGCTCGGCTCGGGCGCGAGCGCGGCGGGCAGCACGGCGGGGGCAGCCGGTTCGCTGCTGTCGACGGGCGGCAACGCGACGGCGACGGTCGTCAATGCGGCCGGCACGACGCTGGGCACGGCGCTGGGTTCCACGCCGAGCCTGTCGGTCACGCCGCACTCGGGCAACAACTCGGCGAACAATCCGCTCGCACCGGTGTCGACGCTGCTGCAGGCGGTGACGGGCGCATTGCCGAGGTAACCGGCCGGCGCGCGCGGCGACGGTTCATCGCCTGCCGCGCGCAACGGGTCGCACAACGCGGCATGACAGCAATGTCATGCCGCGTTTTTTTTGGGGGCTCCCGGTCTGTCTCATGGGAGGAATGGCACTGAATTGCGGGGCGGAATGGAATAACCGGCCGGATTCGTCCGTTTACTTACCGAGTCGCGGCGCAGCCGGACAGCGGGATAATGGTCATGACGTAGTCGACGTCCCGTCCGGCGCCGCCGTGCCGCGATGCCATGCCAAGGAGAACGGGAATGAAGACGATGCTGTTCGCCATCGCGCTGATGGCCGCGATCGTGCGGCCCGCGGCCGCCGAGCCGCCGCAGGCCGGTGACGGGAAACTGGTCGACGAAGATCACATGACGCTGTACGTGTTCGATCACGACGCGCCGGGCAAGAGCACGTGCACCGGCACCTGCGCGGCCAACTGGCCGCCTGCGCTCGCCGACGGATACGACAAGGCGTCGGGCGCACTGAGCCTCGTCACGCGCGACGACGGCAAGAAGCAATGGGCGTACCGCGGCCGTCCGCTGTACCGCTGGAAGATGGACCACAAGGCCGGTGACGCGGGCGGTGACGGCGTCGGCGGCATGTGGCACGTCGCGCGCCCATGAGAACGGACTGACGGGCTGACGGCGCGGCGACGCGCAAGGCATCCGGATGAGCTACGAATCGGACCTGCTGGTGTGGCTGCCGCATCTCACCCGTTATGCGCGCGCGCTGACGGGCGATCGGGCCTGGGCGGACGATCTCGTGCAGGACACGCTGGAACGCGCGCTGAACCGGCCGCCGCGTGACGGCGGCAACCTGCGCGCGTGGCTGCTGACGCTGCTGCGCCACCGCTTCATCGACCAGTTGCGCGCGCGGCGCGAGATCGCGGTCGACGATGCGACCGCGCCGTGGCAGACGATGGCCGCGCCGAACGACGAGATCGGCGGCCTGCTGCTGCGCGACGTGCAGCGCGCGCTGTACCGGCTGCCGGTCGAGCAGCGCGAGGTGCTGCTGCTGGTGGCGCTCGAGGAGCTGAGTTACCGCGACGCCGCACAGGTGCTCGGCGTGCCGGTGGGGACTGTGATGTCGCGGCTGTCACGGGCGCGTGAACAGATGCGTGCGCTGTTGTCCGGCGAGCCGCCGGCGCACGGCGCGGCCGCGTTACGGGTGATCGGGAAGACATGATGGACGACGACGATCCGCGCAAACCTTCGAACGATCGGGACGATGCCGTGTCGGCCCAGCTGCTGTCGGCGCTGCTCGACGGCGAGCTGTCCGGGCAGGAGCGCCGCGAGGTGCTCGAGCGGCTGCGGTCCGATTCGCGGGAGGCCGACCGGTTCGCGCATTACGGCGCGCAGCGCGATGCGTTGCACGCGCTGTTCCCGCTGCCGGCTGCCGCACCCGCGCTGTTCGTGCAGCGGCGCGCGCCGCGCTGGCGTGGCCTTGCCTATGCGTTCGCGGGGCTGGCGGCCGGGCTGGTGATCGGCATCGCGCTGCACGCGGGCTGGACGACGTTCGGCGCGGAGCCGGCATTCGCCGCACGCGCGGACGTCGCTTACGCCGTGTACGCGGCCGAGCGGGAGCATCCGGTCGAGGTCGACGCACGCGATCCGGCGCGTCTTGCCGCGTGGTTGTCCGCGCGTCTCGGGCGGCCCGTGCGCGCGCCGTCGCTCGACGAATACGGCTATGCATTGCTGGGCGGCCGGCTGCTGCCGGGCGACGCGGGGCCGGCGGCGCAACTCATGTACCAGCGCGCGGACGGCAAGCGCGTGACGCTCTACATGACGGCCTACGACGCGCGGCGTTTCGCGCCCCAGGCGATGTCGGCCGACGGCCGCCATACGTATTTCTGGTCGGATCGCGGCATGGGTTTTGCGCTCTCCGGGCGCGCCGACGAACGACGCCTGCGCGAACTCGCGATCGAGGCATGCGGCGCGCTCGGCGGGCCGACCGACGCGTGGAAGGGATGATGCACGCGGTATCGGCAGGGAGCCAATGATGAACGCGAAGGTGGCGATGGTGACGGTGGCGCTCGCGGCATGCGCCGGGCTCGCGCGGGCGGACGGCGATGCCCCGGTGCGCGTGCCGGTCGACGCCGACGGCGTGCAGCGGGTGGCGATCGTCGGCGGCAGCTATTTCTTTCGCCCGAACCACGTGATCGTCCGCGCGCACGTGCCGGTGGAGCTGACCGTATCGGCCGAACCGGGCGTCGTGCCGCACAGTTTCGCGATCGACGCGCCGCAGGCCGGCATCGCGGTGCGCACCGAACTCGGCACGACGCCGCGCACGTTGCGCTTCACGCCGACGACGCCCGGCCGCTTCGCCTACTATTGCACGCATCGGCTGCTGTTCTTGCGCAGTCATCGCGAGCGCGGAATGGAAGGCGTGCTCGACGTCGAGGCGGCGCCGTGATCGCCGCGTTGCTGGCCGCGAGCCTGATAGGAGCGAGCATGACAGCCGATCCCGTGACCGTCGCGCAGACGCATTTCGACCAGGTCCACTCGTACCGCGCGACGATCCGCTCGTCGGCGCGAAGCGGCGAGCACGCCGAATTCCACTATGCGTACCTGAAACCCGGTTTCGTCCGGATGGACTTCGTGTCGCCGCATCACGGCGCGGTGCTCGCGTACGATCCCGGCGACGGCAAGGTCCGGCTGCGCCCGTTCGGCGAGCATGCGCTGCCCGCGTTGACGCTGTCGCCGTCCAATCCGCTCCTGCGCAATCGCAGCGGCCATCGCGTCGACCGGTCGGACGTCGGCGTGCTGCTGCGCAACGTGCATGCGCTGCAGCAGGGCGGTGCGACGGTGACGGAGGGCCAGGAAACCGTCGGCGGCCGCACCACGCTGCGCGTGTCGGTGACGGGCGCGCCCGCGCACGTGGTCGACGGCGTGCATCGCTATCGTCTGTGGCTGGACACCGAGGACGGCTTTCCGCTGAAGGTGGTCAGCTTCGCGGACGACGACGGCGCGCCGCTCGAGACGGTCACGCTCGACGACGTCGAGATCGACGTCGCGTTTCCCGCCCGCTTTTTCTCCCCCTGATTCCTGATCCCGACGACTCATGCCGGAGGCAGCATGGCGGAATACCGGTTTTCGACGACGTGGCGCGTGGACGCGCCGCTCGCGGCGGTCTGGGACGCGATCTACCAGGTCGATCGCTGGCCCGACTGGTGGAAGAGCGCCGTGCGGACCGTCGAGATCGAACCCGGCGATGCGCGCGGCGTCGGCGCGCTGCAGCGCTACACGTGGAAAGGCGCGTTGCCGTACCGGCTGACCTTCGACATGCGCGTGCTGCGCGTCGAGCGGCTGCATGCGCTCGAAGGCCGCGCGAGCGGCGCGATCGAAGGCGACGGCTGCTGGTCGTTCGCCGGCGACGGCACGCGCACCGTCGTGCGCTACGACTGGCACATCCGCACGCGCGAGCGCTGGATGAACTGGCTGGAGCCGGTCGCGCGCCCGCTGTTCGCCTGGAATCACGATGTCGTGATGCGCGAAGGCGCAAAAGGGCTCGCGCGCCGGCTGGGCGCGACGGTCGAGACCGACGGCCGGACGTTCCAGCCGGTCGCCGGCTGTCCTGACATGTGACGATCTCGCGGTCTGTCCCGGCCTCGTTGGCGTCCGAGCGGCCCTTTTCATGCGATACCGGACGACCGCGGGAACTCGGTGCCTGCCCCGTGTCAAATTGGGGCGATGGTCGGGATATCCCGTATCCCCGTCCGCTCCCGGTGTGCGGGGTTGATGTGTATGTGATTGTTTTGAATGATCTTTTTTGATTAATCCCCGTTTTCTCGCCGTTCCGCCCCGCACGAAAAAACCTCCCGCTCCCCTTCTTGAATTTGTCAAAACCCGTCCATATAATTAGCACTCGCTGCACGAGAGTGCTAACAATTCTCTGCCGGGCGACCCGCCGGGCAGATTCCCTAAGCGTTCTTCAATCTCAGTCAAGAGAGGAGTGAATATGAACCTTCGTCCTTTGCACGATCGCGTGATCGTCAAGCGCCTGGATCAGGAAACCAAGACCGCCTCGGGCATCGTGATCCCCGAAGCTGCTGCTGAGAAGCCGGATCAAGGCGAGATCCTCGCGGTCGGCCCGGGCAAGCGCGACGACAAGGGCGCGGCGATCGCGCTCGACGTGAAGGTCGGCGATCGCGTGCTGTTCGGCAAGTACGCTGGTCAGACCGTCAAGGTCGACGGCCAGGAACTGCTGGTCATGCGCGAAGAAGACATCATGGCCGTGGTCAACGCGCAGTAAGCGTCCACCGACGGTACATATTCCCAAGAATTCAAGGAGTTAGAAGATGGCAGCTAAAGACGTCGTATTCGGCGATTCCGCCCGTTCGAAGATGGTCGAAGGCGTGAACATTCTCGCCAACGCAGTCAAGGTCACGCTGGGTCCGAAGGGCCGCAACGTCGTGCTCGAGCGCAGCTTCGGCGGCCCGACGGTCACCAAGGACGGTGTGTCGGTCGCGAAGGAAATCGAGCTGAAGGACAAGCTCCAGAACATGGGCGCGCAAATGGTCAAGGAAGTCGCTTCCAAGACCAGCGACAACGCAGGCGACGGCACGACGACGGCAACCGTCCTCGCGCAATCGATCGTTCGCGAAGGCATGAAGTACGTCGCATCGGGCATGAACCCGATGGACCTGAAGCGCGGCATCGACAAGGCAGTCGCAGCGGCTGTCGAAGAGCTGAAGAAGATCAGCAAGCCGTGCACGACGAACAAGGAAATCGCACAGGTCGGCTCGATCTCGGCGAACAGCGACACGTCGATCGGCGATCGCATCGCTGAAGCGATGGACAAGGTCGGCAAGGAAGGCGTGATCACCGTCGAAGACGGCAAGTCGCTGGCTGACGAACTCGACGTCGTCGAAGGCATGCAGTTCGACCGCGGCTACCTGTCGCCGTACTTCATCAACAACCCGGACAAGCAAGTCGCCGTCCTCGACAACCCGTTCGTGCTGCTGCACGACAAGAAGGTGTCGAACATCCGTGATCTGCTGCCGGTGCTCGAGCAAGTCGCGAAGGCTGGCCGTCCGCTGCTGATCATCGCTGAAGACGTCGAAGGCGAAGCGCTCGCAACGCTGGTCGTCAACAACATCCGCGGCATCCTGAAGACCGTTGCGGTCAAGGCGCCGGGCTTCGGCGATCGTCGCAAGGCGATGCTGGAAGACATCGCGATCCTGACCGGCGGTCAAGTCGTCGCGGAAGAAACCGGCCTGACGCTCGAGAAGGCAACGCTGGCAGAACTGGGCCAGGCGAAGCGCATCGAAGTGGGCAAGGAAAACACGACGATCATCGACGGCGCAGGCGAAGCCGTGAACATCGAAGCGCGCGTCAAGCAAGTTCGCACGCAAATCGAAGAAGCGACGTCGGACTACGACCGTGAAAAGCTGCAAGAGCGCGTGGCCAAGCTGGCCGGCGGCGTGGCAGTGATCAAGGTCGGTGCTGCGACCGAAGTCGAAATGAAGGAAAAGAAGGCACGTGTCGAAGACGCACTGCACGCAACGCGCGCAGCTGTGGAAGAAGGCATCGTGGCAGGCGGCGGCGTTGCGCTGATCCGCGCTCGCACCGCGATCGCAGGCCTGACCGGCGCGAACGCCGACCAGAACGCCGGCATCAAGATCGTGCTGCGCGCAATGGAAGAGCCGCTGCGCCAGATCGTCACGAACGGCGGCGAAGAAGCGAGCGTCGTGGTGGCGGCAGTGGCTGCAGGCACGGGCAACTACGGCTACAACGCAGCAACGGGCGAGTACGTCGACATGGTTGAAGCCGGCGTCGTCGACCCGACCAAGGTCACGCGCACCGCGCTGCAGAACGCAGCTTCGGTTGCAGGCCTGCTGCTGACGACGGACGCAGCTGTCGCAGAACTGCCGAAGGAAGACGCACCGATGCCGGGCGGCATGCCGGGCGGCATGGGCGGCATGGGCATGGACATGTAATCGACTTCGGTCGATGGTGTCCGGGGCGCGCAGCGATGCGCGTTCCAGCCAAAGAAAAAGACCCGCAGCGATGCGGGTCTTTTTTTATGTGCGCGCAAAAAGAGGCGGACATTCGGGGGCGGACCTGCCGCCCCCGCGCGAGGGTGAGCCGCGTGCAACGGCGGCGCAGGGCCGCCGTGCGGGTTCAATGCCGGGCGATCCGCGGGGAGGTTTTGCTGCTTTCCGTCACCGGGCGTCCGCCTTCCTCATCGTTGCTGCGGGCCCAGAAGAACCGGTCGGGCAGGTACGCGCCCATGCCGGGCCGGAACGCGTCGCGCACGGCCTGGTACAGGTATTCCTGCGCCTCGCGCACCGCTTCGGGCGGCTCCTGGCCATTCGCGAGCAGGGCCGCGATCGCCGCGCCGAGCGTATCGGTGATGCCCATCAACCGGTGCGGCGAGCGATCCCACATGTCTTCGCGAAGCTGGCCTTCCTCGCCGTACAGCGTGTTGACGAGCCGGTGCGAGCCCGTTTCCGACGACAGGATGTACTCGCAGCCCTGCGACAGCAGGTGCGACACGGCCGCGTCGAGATTCGGCGCCTCGGCATCGCCGTCCGGCTGCGCGAGCGCGATCAGCGTCGCGTGGTCGGCGACCAGCAGCGTCGTCTGCGGCGCGAGCAGGTCGGCGATCGATTCGCGCAGGTCGTCGGCGGCGAGCACGTGCTCGTCGTCGAGCGTGAAGTCCGGCGCGAGCACGAGCGGCACGCCGTCGTAGTCGGCGACCACTTCGGCGATCGCGCTCACGACTTCCGCGCGCGTCGCCGCGCCGATCTTGAACGCGGCGACCGGCATGTCCTCGAGCAGCATGCGCGCCTGGGCGGCGACGACATCGGGATCGAGACCGGTCACTTCGTCGCAGGCGGCCGAGTCGCGCACGGTATAGCCCGTCAGGACGGACACGCCGTGGCAGCCCATGCTCGCCAGTGTCATCAGATCGGCTTGGAGGCCGGAGCCGCCGGTGGGATCGGACAGGCCGAAGGTGAGGACGATCGGAGGGGCGTTGCTGGACATGTAAAAATGGGGCAAGAAAAAAACGGGGAAGCGACGGAACTGCGGACGGCGAGGCGAAGTGGGCGTTTTGGGCCCTGTGTTGCCCGGCAGGCCGCACTTTCCAGCCATTATGCGGCGGAATCCGGCCCGCACGACGGATTTTTTAGCGCAGCGCAACGTAGTCGCCGTACTCCAGCGCGATTGCTAGGCAGTCCGGCCCCGACACGGTACCATCATGGCTCCCGAATTTACCGACTTTTCCCGACGCGGCTTAAGATGGAATACAAGAGCTGGATGTGCCTGATTTGTGGCTGGATTTATGACGAAGAAGCCGGGCTGCCCGAAGAGGGCATCGCCCCGGGCACGCGCTGGGAAGACGTCCCGATCAACTGGACGTGCCCCGAATGCGGCGCTCGCAAGGAAGACTTCGAGATGGTCCAGATCTGACCGGACCCTTGGCCAACGGACACCCGGCTGCGGCCTCGCGGTTGCCCGGTGCTTGCGCGCCGAGGCCGGCGCGAGCGACTTGACGATGACAGGCGCGCGTGTCCATGACGGCCGATCCGGCGAACGTTCCCCACCCTGACGCATTACCCAACCCGCGCGGCGGGGCCGTGCGCGCGGCCGACGCGTGGCTCGCGGCGGCCGCCGACGCATTCGAGCGTCGCGACGACGCGGCCGCGCCGCTGTCGGCCGCTGCCGCCGTGCTGGCGGAGGCCGGCTGGCTGCCGGCCGCCCGATTCGCGGGGCAACTCGCCGCCGCGGCGCCGCTGGTCGCCGCCGAACCGGCTTGCGCCGCCTGGCGCCTCGCGTTGCGCGATTTCAGCGCGGCGGTCGGGCGCCACAATCTGCGCGAGCTGGCCTGCTCGCCCGTCCTGTTCGACCATTTCCGTGCGCTGCGTGCGCAAAGCTCGGCCGACCTGCACGCGAGCGTGCCGCTCGACACGCTGGCACTCGTCGGGCGCGCGACGCCGCCGGCGACGCTGCGCGCGTTGCCCGACGCATTCGCGAGCCGCGCGCGGGCCCGTTACGAGCAGGCGCTGCTCGGCGTGCTGCGCGCGCCGCACGGCACGCCGGACGCGGCGCTCGACGAGCTCGACACGACCCTGACCGCGCTGGCCGACGACGCGCCGTACGACTTCTGGCGGCTCGCCGCCGCGTGCCTGCGCGCGCTGCGCGCGAGCGCCGCGCCCGAACTGAAGCGTTTCCTCGCACGGACCAACCTGCTGCTCGGCGAGCACGCGCAGGGCAGGCGCCGCGCGCCGCCGGCGCTCGTGCGCGAGACGGTTGCGTTGCTGTGGCGCGATTTCGCGCTGTTCGGCGCGGCCGCGGAAGACGTCGCGCTCGTCGACGTGCTGCACGACTATGGGCTGACCGTGGACTGGCACGTCGCCGGCACGCCCGCGTCCGAGGCGCTGTGGGAAGCCGGCGCGGCGCAGGCCGAGCATGAGGCGGTCGCGGCGGCGCCCACCCGCATGCTCGGCGTCGTGACCGTCAATGCGCATGCGTATGAGGATTTCCTGCAGACGGCCGACGCGTCGATGACCGATCTGGCCGTCGATGCGGCCACCGCCGATGCGGGGGCCGCATGGCGCGCGTCCGCGGCCGCCTACCGGGTCGGTACGGCCGCATGCGCGCTCGGGCTCGGTCACGCGGCGCTGCTGGCCGACACGCTCGGGCTCGCGTGGCGCCGTGCCGCACACGGCCTGCCGCTCGCCGACGGCGGGCTCGACGCGCACGGCCGGGCATCCGACCTGCTGCGCGGCGCGCTGCTGAAGATCGCAGCGGGGGTGGCGCCGCCGGACCTGACCGCGGCGTCCGAGGCGCTCGGCGCGGCGCTTGCCCGGAGCTGACGCGCAACGGGGCGCGACCGCGGCGGCAGCCCTTGCCACGCGGGCCGGCAACACGCTGCCGACAGCGCCCGCGCGCGTGTTAGAGTGCCGTGTGATCCGCGCGCGTCGTTGCCAGCGTCGTGCGGCGTTGCTTGTTGATCGCGGCCCGGTCAGGCCGCGGCGTCTTTGCTAAAATTCAAACCATGTCAAAGCCTTCCGATCGCATCAATCTCACCAACCAGTTCCTGATCGCCATGCCGAACATGGCGGATCCGACGTTTTCAGGAACGGTGGTCTATCTTTGCGATCACAGCGAGCGCGGTGCGCTCGGCCTCGTCATCAATCGGCCCACCGACATCGACCTCGAATCGCTGTTCAGCCGCATCGACCTGAAGCTCGACATCGAGCCGCTGCTGCACATTCCCGTGTACTTCGGCGGCCCGGTCCAGACCGAGCGCGGCTTCGTGCTGCACGAGCCGGTCGAGGGCGCGAACTACAACTCGTCCATGTCGGTCGAGGGCGGGCTCGAGATGACGACGTCGAAGGACGTGCTCGAGGCGGTCGCGACGGGCACCGGCCCGAAGCGCTTCCTGCTGACGCTCGGCCATGCCGGCTGGGGCGCCGGGCAGCTCGAGGAAGAAATTTCCCGCAACGGCTGGCTGACGGTCGCCGCCGATCCGCGCATCGTGTTCGACACGCCGGCCGAGGAGCGTTTCGAAGCCGCACTTGGCCTGCTCGGCGTCAGCTCGTCGATGCTGTCCGGCGAAGCAGGGCACGCATGAGCGGCGCGAGCGCGCGCGATGCGACGCTCCTGGCGTTCGATTACGGCGAGAAGCGGATCGGCGTCGCGATCGGCAATGCGCTGACGCGCTCGGCCCGCGCCCTCGTCGTGATTCCCAACCTGAACCGCGAGCACCGCTTCAAGGCGGTCGGCGAACTGCTGGCCGAATGGCGGCCGGACGCGCTCGTCGTCGGCCTGCCGATGCATCCGGACGGCACGCCGCACGACATGACGCAGCAGGCGAAGCGCTTCGGCAACCAGCTGAACGGCCGCTTCGGGCTGCCCGTCACGTGGGTCGACGAACGCTACTCGTCGGTCGAGGCCGAGGCCGGGCTGCGCGAGCGCAACGTGCGCGGGCGCGCACGCGCCGAGATACTCGATGCCGAGGCCGCGCGCGTGATCCTTCAACAGTATCTCGATCAATTGTCCGACCATGAGCACCATTGATGCCGACGCGCTCTACCGCGTCCTGCTCGACCAGATCCGCGACGCATACGGCACGGCCTTCGCCGAGCCGGGCGGCCCGCGGCTCGCCGGCATTCACAGCGGCGGCGCCTGGCTCGCCGAGCGCCTCGCGCGCGATCTCGGCGCGCCGGGATTCGGCGTCGTGAACGTCGCGCTGCATCGCGACGACTACGCGAAGAAGGGGCTGCACAGCCAGGCGAGCCCCACGTCGCTGCCGTTCGAGGTCGACGGCGCGCGCATCGTGCTCGTCGACGACGTGCTGTACACCGGCCGCACCGTGCGCGCCGCGCTCAACGAACTGTTCGACTACGGCCGTCCGGCCGCGGTCGAGCTTGCGGTGCTCGCCGATCGCGGCGGCCGCGAACTGCCGGTCGCCGCGCGTTTCGCGGGCGGCACCCTCGACGTGCCGGCCGATGCGACGCTCGTGCTCGCGCGCGACGAAGCCGCGCAGCTCACGCTGCGTATCGAGGCCCACGGCGCCTGAGCGAACCGCGCAACCGTATCCCGGGCCGCCGGTTCGTACCGCGGCCCGTTTGCATAGTTGGAATCACGCACACCATGACCACCGACACCACTGGCCGCACCGGCAATCCCGCCGCGGCCGCGAGCCCCGAGCGGTTCCGCTACGGTTTCCTGAAGGGCAACCCGCAGCTCACGAAAAACGGCGAGTTGAAACACCTGCTGTCGATCGAGGGCCTGCCGCGCTCGATCGTCAACCACATCCTCGACACGGCCGAGCAGTTCGTCAGCGTGACGGACCGCGAGGTGAAGAAGGTGCCGCTCCTGCGCGGCAAGTCGGTGTTCAACCTGTTCTTCGAGAACTCGACGCGCACGCGCACGACCTTCGAGATCGCCGCGACGCGCCTGTCGGCCGACGTGCTGAACCTGAACATCAACGCGTCGTCGACGAGCAAGGGCGAGTCGCTGCTCGACACGATCAACAACCTGTCGGCGATGCATGCCGACCTGTTCGTCGTGCGCCATGCGTCGAGCGGCGCGCCGTACCTGATCGCCGAGCACTGCGCGCCGCACGTGCACGTGATCAACGCGGGCGACGGCCGGCACGCGCACCCGACGCAGGGCCTGCTCGACATGTACACGATCCGTCACTACAAGCGCGACTTCACGAAGCTGCGCGTGGCGATCGTCGGCGACATCCTGCATTCGCGCGTCGCGCGCTCGGACATCCACGCACTCACCACGCTCGGCGTGCCGGAAGTGCGCGCGATCGGCCCGCGCACGCTGCTGCCGGGCGGCCTCGAGCAGATGGGCGTGAAGGTGTTCCACAACCTCGACGAAGGCCTGAAGGGCGTCGACGTGATCATCATGCTGCGCCTGCAGAACGAGCGGATGAGCGGCGCGCTGCTGCCGTCCGCGCAGGAATACTTCAAGACGTGGGGCCTGACGCCCGAGCGCCTCGCGCTCGCCGCACCCGACGCGATCGTGATGCACCCGGGCCCGATGAACCGCGGCGTCGAGATCGACTCGCAGGTCGCCGACGGCCCGCAGTCGGTGATCCTCAACCAGGTCACGTTCGGCATCGCCGTGCGGATGGCGGTGATGGGCATCGTCGCCGGCAACAGCGACTGAGCCCGCTTTCGCGCATCCTTATTCACGCAATCAACGCATTTACAGACAGCGCATGAAGATTCATATCAAAGGCGGCACGCTGATCGACCCGGTCGCCGGCACCGAGCGGCAGGCCGACGTATTCGTCGCGGACGGCAAGATCGCCGCGCTCGCGGCAGCAGGTACGGCGCCGGCCGGTTTCGACGCGGACAAGACGATCGACGCGTCGGGCCTGATCGTCGCGCCCGGTCTCGTCGACCTGTGCGCGCGGCTGCGCGAGCCCGGCTACGAGCACAAGGCGACGCTCGCGTCCGAGATGGCCGCGGCCGTCGCGGGCGGCGTGACGACCCTCGTGTGCCCGCCGGACACCGACCCCGTGCTCGACGAGCCGGGCCTCGTCGAGATGCTCAAGTTCCGTGCCCGCAACCTGCACCAGGCGAACGTCCATCCGCTCGGCGCGCTCACCGTCGGCCTCAAGGGCGAAGTGATCACCGAGATGGTCGCGCTGACCGAATCGGGCTGCGTCGGCTTCACGCATGCGAACGTGCCGGTGCGCGACACGCAGGTGCTGCTGCGCGCGCTGCAATACGCGAGCACCTACGGTTACACGACGTGGCTGCGACCGCTCGACGCGTTCATCGGCCGCGGCGGCGTCGCCGCGAGCGGCGCGCTCGCGTCGCGGCTCGGGCTGTCCGGCGTGCCGGTCGCGGCCGAGACAATCGCGCTGCACACGATCTTCGAACTGATGCGCGTGACGGGCGCGCGCGTGCACCTCGCCCGCCTGTCGTCGGCGGCCGGCCTGGCGCTCGTGCGCGCGGCGAAGGCCGAGGGGCTGCCCGTGACGTGCGACGTCGGCGTGAACCACCTGCATCTGATCGACGTCGACATCGGCTACTTCGATTCGCAGTTCCGGCTCGATCCGCCGCTGCGCGGCGAGCGCGATCGCGAAGCGATCCGCGCGGCGCTCGCCGACGGCACGATCGATGCGATCTGCTCCGATCACACGCCGGTCGACGACGACGAGAAGCTGCTGCCGTTCGCCGAAGCGACGCCGGGCGCGACGGGGCTCGAACTGCTGCTGTCGCTCACGGTGAAGTGGGCCGATGAAACGAACACGCCGCTCGCGCAGGCGCTGCGCCGCATCACGGCCGCGCCGGCCGACGTGCTGCAGTTGCCGGCGGGCCGCCTGGCCGAAGGCGGCGCGGCCGACCTGTGCGTGTTCGACCCGCGCGCGCACTGGCGCGTCGAGCCGCGCGTGCTGAAGAGCCAGGGCCACAACTCGCCGTTCCTCGGCTACGAACTGCCGGCCTGCGTGCGTGCGACGCTCGTGGCGGGGCAGGTCGCGTTCGAGCGTCACTGAACCCAGCCGGATCTTCGCCATGACCGCTCTTCGCAAGCTGCGTCTCGTCTTTCACCTGCTGCGCGGCATGGCGATCGTCGCGCTGCGCTTTTCGCATGTCGGCCCCGCGCGGCGCCTCGAACTCACGCGCCGCTGGTCGCTCAAGCTGCTGCGGATCTGCGGGATGCGCCTCGTCGTCCACAACGACGGGGCGCGTCTCGACGCGGGGGCGCTCGTCGTCGGCAACCACGTGTCGTGGCTGGACATCTACACCGTCAACGCGTGGCGGCCGACGCCGTTCGTGTCGAAGGCCGAGGTGCGGCAATGGCCGGTGGTCGGCTGGCTGGCGGAGAAGCTCGACACCGTGTTCCTGCAGCGCGAGAAGCGCACCGAGGCGATGCGGGTCATGCACGAGATGGCCGACCGGTTGCGCAACGGCGGTGTGATGTGTGTGTTTCCGGAGGGCACGACGTCGGACGGGCAGGCGCTGCTGCCGTTCCACGCGAACCTGTTTCAGGCCGCGGTGTCGGCCGGCTGCGCGGTGCAGCCGATCTGCCTCATGTACGAGGACGCGCAGCGGCGGCAGTCGGTCGCGCCGGCCTATACGGGCGAACTGTCGCTCGGGACGTCGCTCGACATGGTGCTGCGCGGCGGCCCGCTCGTCGCGCATCTCTACGTGTGCGAGCCAATCGCGCCGGGCGGTGATCGGCGCACGACGTCGGCGGCGGCCCGCGATGCGATCGCCGCCGCGCTGGCGACGTTGCAGGAGAAGGTCGGCAAGCCGTCGGCCGAGTCGCTCGCGGAGCTGCAGAAGCATGCATATCCGGCGACCGAGCTCGGTGGCGGTGCGGCGGGTGAGGCGGCGGCCGAGGAGCCGGTGCCGGGGCGGGAGGGGTGATGCTTCATTCCGCCCGCACGCCGCGCGTGCGGGTCATTCGCCGCCCGGCGTGCGGCACGCGTCGCACTGCACCTGCGTGACCGTACGCTGTGCCGGGTCGGCCGTCAGTCGCACGGCCGACAGCTGATTTCCCCATACGCACCCCGAATCGAGCGCGACGACGTTGTCGCGCAGCATCAGGCCGAGCGCGGCCCAGTGCCCGAACACGACCGTTACGTTTTCGGTGCGGCGCGCCGGTACGTCGAACCACGGCAGGTAGCCCGGTGGCGCGCTGTCGGGGCCGCCGTTCGCCTTGAACTCCATCGCGCCATCGGGCGTGCAGAACCGCAAGCGCGTGAACGCGTTGAACGCGACGCGCATCCGGTCGCGTTTTTTCAGGTTCGGACTCCATTGATTCGGTTCGTTGCCGTACAGGCCTTGAAGCGTGTCGCGCCAGTCGGGGGCGCGCAGTGCGCGCTGGAGTTCGTCAGCGAGTTCGAGCGCGAGCGATGTGTCCCATTGCGGCAGTACGCCCGCGTGCACGAGCAGCATGTCGTTTTCGAAGTGCGCGAACGGGCGGTGGCGGACCCAGTCCAGCAGCGCGTCGGCGTCGGGTGCGTCGAGGATTTCGCCGATCGTGTCGCCCGGGCGTTCGGTGCGGATGCCGGCTGACACCGCGAGCAGATGGAGGTCGTGGTTGCCGAGCACGACGGTCGCGCGCGGGCCGAGGTCGACCAGCGCGCGCAGCGCGGCAAGGGAGTCGGGGCCGCGGTTGACGATGTCGCCGGCGATCCATAGCGGGGTGTCGGCGGGGGCTGAAAGCTTTTCGGACAGCGACTGGAAAGCTGAATGACAGCCTTGGATGTCGCCGATGGCGATGGGGGGGCGGGTCATGAGAGGCAGTTGTTACAGGTCTTGACACTGGATGGGAAAAGGCGCACTGCGGAAGCGCGCCCATGCACAATATTGTGCCAGTTTAACGTATTGATTTAAAACATAATTTCATGCGTTCTGCCGATGCGGACCACTGTTTCAAGTTGTTAGCAGCGTGGCTTTTGCGGAGGCTTGCTTCCTATAATTGCGGCTTCCTCGACAGAATTAGCATTTCATGACTTTGACGGTCACGGTGAGAAGTTAGAATTCCCGCCTTGAGCGACGCGTACATCGATGCCGTCGCTGTTCGAAATGATGGCGGCTCGTACTTGAGGCCTGCCGTGTATGACTAGAGGGAGCCTCATGATCCTGGTGACGGGGGGCGCGGGTTTTATCGGCGCCAATTTTGTACTCGACTGGCTGCGTCAATCCGACGAGGCCGTGCTCAATGTCGACAAGTTGACCTACGCCGGCAATCGTCGCACGCTGCAGTCGCTGGACGGGAACCCGGAACACGTGTTCGTACGGGCCGATATTTGCGACCGGGCAGCACTCGATGCGCTGTTCGCGCACCACAAGCCTCGCGCAGTCCTGCATTTCGCTGCGGAAAGCCACGTCGATCGCTCGATTCACGGGCCGGCGGATTTTGTTCAGGCCAATGTGGTGGGCACGTTCACGCTGCTCGAAGCCGCACGGACATACTGGAACGGCCTCGGCGAAGCGGACAAATTGGCCTTTCGTTTTCTGCACGTATCGACGGATGAAGTGTTCGGCTCGTTGTCGGCGACTGATCCGCAGTTCTCGGAAACCACGCCGTATGCGCCGAACAGTCCTTATTCGGCGACCAAGGCCGGCTCCGATCATCTTGTGCGCGCCTATCATCATACGTACGGCCTGCCCACGCTCACCACGAACTGCTCGAACAATTACGGCCCGTACCAGTTCCCCGAGAAACTCATTCCGCTGATGATTGCCAATGCGCTCGCCGGCAAGCCGCTGCCCGTCTACGGCGACGGGCAGAACGTGCGCGACTGGCTGTATGTCGGCGACCACTGCAGCGCGATTCGTGAAGTGCTCGCGCGCGGCGAGCCCGGCGAGACGTACAACGTCGGCGGCTGGAACGAGAAGAAGAACCTCGAGGTCGTGCATACGCTGTGCGATTTGCTCGATCAGGCGCGTCCGAAGGCAACCGGTTCGTACCGTGATCAGATCACCTACGTGACGGACCGTCCCGGCCATGATCGTCGTTATGCGATCGATGCGCGCAAGCTCGAGCGCGATCTCGGCTGGAAGCCCGCCGAGACGTTCGAGACCGGTCTCGCGAAGACGGTGCGCTGGTATCTCGACAACCAGGTATGGGTCGACGAGGTGGCCTCGGGCGAATACCTCAAGTGGGTTGAAACCAACTACGCGGAACGCGCGTAAGGGGAACGGACATGGCGCGCAAGGGCATCATTCTCGCCGGCGGTTCCGGCACGCGACTGTATCCGGTCACGCACGTCGTATCGAAGCAGCTCCTGCCGGTGTACGACAAGCCGATGATTTACTACCCGCTTTCGACACTGATGGTCGCGGGCATCCGCGATGTGCTGATCATCTCGACCCCGCAGGATACGCCGCGCTTCGAAGCCATGCTCGGCGACGGCAGCCAGTGGGGGATGAACATCCAGTATGCGGTGCAGCCGTCACCGGACGGCCTTGCGCAGGCTTTCATCATCGGCCGGGATTTCGTCGGTAACGATCCTTCGGCGCTCATCCTCGGCGACAACATCTTTTACGGGCACGATCTCGCGAAGCAACTCGAGCGCGCATATGCGGCCGAGGCCGGGGCTACGGTGTTTGCCTACCACGTGCACGATCCCGAGCGTTATGGCGTCGTCGAATTCGATGCGTCGTTCCGTGCATTGTCGATCGAGGAGAAGCCCGCGAAACCGCGTTCGAACTACGCGGTCACGGGGCTGTATTTCTACGACAACCGCGTGTGCGACATCGCCGCCGACATCAAGCCGTCGGCGCGCGGCGAGCTGGAAATTACCGACATCAACTCGCGATATCTCGCGGATGGTGCGCTGAACGTCGAAATCATGGGGCGCGGTTACGCATGGCTCGACACGGGTACCCACGATTCGCTGATCGAAGCGGCAAGCTTCATCGCGACATTGCAGAAGCGGCAGGGACTGGTCGTTGCATGCCCTGAAGAGATTGCGTACCGCAGGCACTGGATCGACGCGGAGCAGGTGCTGAAGCTGGCGCAACCGCTGTCGAAGAACGCTTACGGGCAGTACCTCAGGAACCTTCTCACGAATCAGGTCGCATGGCTATCCAGGTAACGGCAACGGCGCTGCCCGAAGTCAAGATCATCGAACCGAAGGTGTTCGGCGACGCGCGAGGGTATTTCTACGAGAGCTTCAACGAGCGCGAATTCGCGGAGCAGATCGGGCCACGCATCGAGTTCGTTCAAGACAATCATTCGCGTTCGACGAAGGGCGTGTTGCGCGGGCTCCACTATCAGATCGAGCACGCGCAAGGGAAGCTTGTGCGTGTGGTGGAAGGTAAGGTATTCGATGTCGCGGTCGATATCCGGCGCAGTTCGTCGAACTTCGGCAAGTGGGTTGGCGTGATGCTGTCGGCGGACAACCATCGCCAGCTTTGGGTGCCGCCCGGCTTCGCGCACGGCTTCGTTGTGCTATCGGCGGCAGCGCAGTTCCTTTACAAGACGACTGATTACTGGTTCGCCGAGCACGAGCGCTGCATTGTATGGAACGATGCGGAGATCGGCATCGAGTGGCCCATCGATGGCGAGCCGCTACTGGCAGCGAAAGATGCGGCGGGCAAATGTCTGAGCGAGGCCGAAGTCTATGCGTGAGGGCCACATGCGTCCTGCCCCGACCATTCTCGTGACGGGTGTCAACGGGCAAGTGGGATTCGAACTATTGCGTACGCTGCAGGGGCTCGGCCATGTGGTGGCGTGCGACCGGACGATGCTCGATTTGTCGGATCTGGATCAGGTGCGGGCCGTGGTGCGTGACCTGAAGCCGGCGGTCATCGTGAATCCTGCGGCTTATACCGCCGTGGACCAGGCCGAAACGGCCATCGATGCCGCACGGCGCCTGAATACCGATGTGCCGCGCGTGCTTGCGCAGGAAGCGTTGCGGCTCAACGCGTTGCTCGTTCATTACTCGACCGACTATGTGTTCGACGGCACGAAGGAAGGGGTCTATGTCGAAACGGACGAGACCAATCCGCAGAATGTGTACGGCCTGACCAAGCTTGACGGCGAGCGGGCCATTGCAGCGACGGGTTGCGATCACTTGATATTGCGTACGAGTTGGGTCTACGGGCGTCGAGGCAAGAACTTCCTGCTCACGATGCTCAAGCTTGCTGCCGAGCGATCCGAACTGCGGGTTGTGGTCGATCAACTCGGGGCGCCGACCTGGTCGAATTCGATTGCCGCTGCAACCGCACATATTCTGGCGCAGTGCCTGGCACCGAATGCCGGTAACGTTCGAGCGCCACAATCGGGTGTCTATCATCTTGCTGCCGGCGGGGAGACATCATGGCATGGCTTTGCGCAGGAAATTTTCCGACTGGCGCTGGGCGACAAGGCGCCGCGAGTGTTGCCGATCGCCGCGAGCGAATACCCGACGCCGGCGCGGCGCCCCGCAAACTCGCGCATGTCCGGGGCGAAACTGGCCGGTACGTTCGGCATACGGATGCCGGCATGGAATGAGGCGCTCCGACTATGTCTGGATTCCTGAATGGATGGCGATCTGGTTGCGGTTGGGCAAAGCGACCGTTGCGATAAACTAATCGGCTCCGTGTGCGTTGCCCTGTCGGTCCGCCGGCGAGTGCGCCGCAATTGCGTGCGGATGTCTCGAGGTCGGATGCGTCGGCATTGTCGATGGGAGACAATGCCCGGCGAATCGATTCAATGAATGGTGCTGTAGCGATGGACTCAACGTCACAAAATTTTGCTTCCGGCGAGCCTGCTCAGTCGGCCGATGCTCTCGCGGTGCTGCAGACTCGCATAGAGGAGCTCGAGGCCGAGCTTGTCCAGGCGCGGGCGCTGGCTCGTGAGGCAACGATGCGTGCGCGGCGGAACAGTTATCAGGCATCCGCAGCGCAGGCGCATGCAGATGCGGCAGAGCGCCAACTGAGTTCGGTTCTGTCCAGTTCGTCCTGGCGCATCACCGCTCCGGTTCGCGTTGTGGCGCATGTCGCGAAATCTGCAATCCGGTTCGCGCGTGATCCATCGTGGTCGGTATTGAAGCGGCGCAGCATCTCGCTGCTTCGCGAAGCAGCGCGCCGGAGCGCATTGGCGCGGGCGGTGGTGTTTTGGGTGCGCGATCGCCATCCGCGACTTTGGGCGCGACTTGCGCCGCTGGCGGCTCCTCGCTTTGCCGGGGCGCAGTCCATCTCGGTTACACGCTGGAAGGAAGGGAGCGTGTCTCGCCGGAACTACGCTGAACTGGTTGCCGCACGGGCGCCGCAATGTGATCGAGCCACCATCGATGGTTTTCTCGACGCAAGCATGAGAGGCGTCGACTCCCGAAAGCTTGCCGGACGCCTTGCCGAAATCTGTGCCGCTACCATGCCGGGCCGCGATAGCGGAACGGCTGCGCCTTGACTGCGACGAAATCAGGTAGCAGTTCTTACATCATGCACAACGGAGTAACACGCGCAGTGGGTTCATCAAACACCGTATCGGGAATCATGGCCGACATCGAGGGTAAGTCATTCCCTGCGCAGTCACGGCGAACGGGCGCCATCCATCAGTTTCATTCCGGAAGTGCCGTTGCGGATGCCGTGACCAATAGTATGTTCATGATCCAGGCGCTGCTGCGCGAGCTGGGTTTCGAATCCGATATCTTTGCCGAACACGTCGCGCCGGAACTGACGGGCAGTATCCGCTATTTCAGGGAGTACGCCGAGTCCAAAGAAGACGTAATGTTGTTGCATCATTCGATGGGACATGATCAGGACGAGTGGGTCATGAATCTGTCGTGCACGACGATTCTGATCTATCACAACATTACGCCCGAATCGTTTTTCGACGAGCGTTCTCCTTTCAGACATTATTCGGCCAAGGGCCGTGCCCAACTCGATGCGTTTCGTGAGCACTTCGCGGCAGCAATCGCGGTGTCCGATCTCAATGCGCGAGAGCTGACCGAACGCGGCTACGAAAAGGTTACGACGATTCCGCTCCTGATCGATGCGGCAAAGATTCGCTCGGCAGAATGGAACGATGTGCTCGTTCAGGAGCAGTCACAGGTGATGACGGTCTTGTTCGTCGGCCGCATCTCGCCGAACAAGGCGCATCGGGATCTCGTCGAAGCAGCGGCCCAACTGCGGGCAATGATGCCCCGGCCGTTCCAGTTCGTGTTTGTCGGGGGGTACGGAGAAGAGGAGCCTTACTATCTCGAACTGCGGCAACTGATCGACGAGCTCGAATTGGGCGAGATCGTTCGGTTTGCGGGGAAGGTTCCTGATGCGGATCTTTATGGCTGGTACCGGGCGGCAAGTGCGTTTCTGTGTCTCAGCGATCATGAGGGGTTTGGTGTTCCGCTAATCGAGGCGATGACTTTCGACGTACCGGTGATCGCGTATGCGAGTAGCAATATCGAGTCGACGCTTGGCGGCGCCGGGCTGCTCATTCACGACAAGCACCCGCAAGCCGTCGCCGCGCTTTTGCGCGCCGTATCCGAAGACCGCGCGCTGCGTCGCGCGATAGTTGTCGAGCAGCGCAAGCGAGTTCGACAATTTGAGCGTCCCGCGCTGCTGGAGCAGTTGCAGCAGTTCCTGCGCCAGCACGGTATCGAGATTCCGCAGCCGATCGACACGTACCCTCGTACCGATGGGGAGCGTCCACCACGCTATCAAGTCGAGGGGCCGTTCGAGACGTCATACAGTCTCGCACTGACCAATCGAGAACTGGCTTTCGCACTGGACCGTGCAAATCCGGGTGAAGTCGGCTTGTTTGCGACTGAGGGGCCGGGCGACTATGCGCCAGACGTTCGAAAAATCAGCGCGATCCGCGGGCTTCCCGAGCTCGCGGCGCGTGGCAGCAAGCGCAGTGGTGCGGACGTTGTGGTCCGCGACCTCTATCCGCCGCGCGTTCACGACATGGACGGACTGTACAATTTCCTGCATTTCGCATGGGAAGAGTCGGAACTGCCTGCTGCCTGGGTCGGTGCATTCAACGAGCATCTCGATGGAGTGGCCGCGATATCGACGTTCGTCGCAAAGGTCATGCGAGACAATGGCTATGCAGGGCTGATTGCTTCTGTCGGCAATGGCGTCGATCATGTCGCCCGAGCCGAGCGGCTCGAATATCGCGGCCCGCTCGGAAAGGGCTTTCGTTTTCTGCACATATCATCCTGCTTTCCGCGCAAGAGTGTCGACGTGTTGCTCGACGCGTTCGCGAAGGCCTTCACCACGCGCGACGATGTATCGCTGACTATCAAGACGTTTCCCAATCCTCACAATAAGGTTTCTGCCCAGATCCAGGCTTTGCGCCGGCGCTACCCCGACTGTCCGGAGATTGTCCTCGTCGAGGAAGACCTGAACGCTGGCGAGATCGTGGACCTTTACCAACGGTGCCACGCATTCGTGGCGCCGTCTCGCGGGGAGGGTTTTGGGTTGCCCATGGGCGAGGCGATGTGGTTCGGTCTACCCGTTATCACCACGGCGTTTGGTGGCCAGGCCGACTTCTGTACGGCCGAGACCGCGTGGCTTGTCGACTTTACGTTCGAGCGCGCCAAGACGCACCTTGGGTTGTTCGACTCCGTCTGGGCGGAACCCAACGTCGACAGTCTTGTCGCTCAACTGAAAGCGGTGCGTGAAGCGACGGCTGAAACACGTGCCGAAAAGGCGGAGCGCGGTCGTGCATTGCTCGAGTCGCGTTTCACGTGGGACCGTTGTGCCGAGCGACTGATGGCGCTGGAAGCGTCGGTCCGGCGTCTGGAGCCTGGGTCCGCTCGGCGAATGCGGCTCGCATGGATTTCGTCGTGGAACACGAAATGCGGAATCGCGACCTATTCATCATTCCTGGTCGGTGGTCTCGATCCGGCATGGTTCGATGTCAGGATTCTCGCCTCGCGCGATCCCGCCGTCGTCATCGAGGACGGTCCGGGAGTGACGCGCTGCTGGACGGATCAGCGTGGCCGCATCGACGACTTGCTGGCAGAACTCGATCGATGCCGGCCGGACGCGATCATGTTGCAGCACAACTTCGGCTTCTTCAGCATGCCTTCGACGTCTCGAATCGTCGAGTATGCGAACGCACACGACATTCCGATCGTGATTACCTTTCACTCGACGAAGGATGTCGATACGCCGGACTATCAGGCATCGCTGTCGGAAATCGCTGGCGCGCTGCGTGATGCCGACCGCTTGCTCGTGCATAGTATCGACGACCTGAATCGGCTGCGGATGTTGGGCCTCGTTGATAACGCGACGCTGTTTCCGCATGGCGTGCATGCACGCGAGTCGTCCGACCGGCTTGCGTGCCGGACGGCGCTGAACATTCCCGCCGATGCTCCGGTAATTGCAACGTATGGATTCCTGCTTCCGCACAAAGGCCTGGAGGAGATCATCGAAGCGTTCTCGATGATGTCAAAAGAGCTGCCGCAGGCGCGTCTGTTAATGGTCAACGCGCTGTATCCGGTTCGCGATTCGGAGTTGACGGCGGAACGATGCAGCAATCTGATCAAGACGCTCAATCTCGAAGGCCGTGTGCAGATGATTACCGACTTCCTGCCCGATCGCGAGAGCTTCGCGTATCTGGATGCGGCCGACCTCGTCGTGTTTGCATATCAGGATACGGCCGAATCGGCGAGCGGTGCCGTGCGGTACGGACTGGCTGCCAATCGGCCGGTGGCCTGCACACCGATACCGATCTTTGACGATCTCGGCGACCTCGTACATCGGTTCTCGGGCACCGATGCGCGCGCGATTTCCGCTGATCTGGCTACGCTGCTCGGCGATTCCTCGCTGCTGCGAAGCAAGGCCGGTGCTCAGGCGGCGTGGATCCAAGCCCGGTCGTGGGACGAGATGTCGGCGCGGCTCGGCGGGATTGTCCGCGGGCTCGTCGCCGAGCGGTCGTCTGTCAGCCGAGGTGGCTGATAAAATGATGAGTTTGCCAAGCGGGAGCCGGGCAAGGGACGCGTGTCACCGCTGTTGATCGCCATCTCCGTCGGCCCCGTGCAAAAGGGCTAAAAGGCGCCTGAGTTCGTCGCGCAACACGTTCGCGAGGCGCGTGTCATTCGAGTCCGCCTTCGAAGGGACTCTAATTAATTGGGTATCGAAAACCGATGCAGGACAAAGCACATCACTCCGTCGGGAGTTCACTGAGGTTGGCGTGGATGCTTGCGAAGCGAGATCTGAAGAATCGCTACGCCAGCTCGTACGCGGGTACGGCATGGAACGTCGGCGTACCGCTGCTTTACTCCCTCATCAACGTGGTCGTGTTCTCGATCCTGATGCGGGGACGAATGGGGGCCCAATACGGTGACATTCCGTTTGCCCTTTTCTATTTCGTGCCATTCTCGCTGTGGACAGTATTCACCGAAGTGACGGGGCGCAGCACCGGCATCCTGCGGGAATACAGCTATCTCATCAGCAAGATCGCGTTTCCGGTCTGGGTCTTGCCGCTGATTCCACTCACGTCGGCGCTGATCAGTCAGGGCATCATTTTTGTTTTCGTAATCGGCCTGTTGATCATTAAGGGTGTCGTGCCGGGAGCCATGATCTGGATGTTTCCCATTATCTGGGCTCTCTCGCTTGCGATTTCGATCGGCTTTGCCTATGGCATCTCGGCCATTTCGGTCTATGTCCCGGACATGGTGCCGATCGTTCCGCTGTGCACGAACATCATCTTTTGGCTCACGCCGATCCTGTATCCGGCGACGATGGTGGAGGCATCGCGCATGATCTGGATGCGCAACATCGTCATGACGCTCAATCCGTTCTACTACATGGTGGAGACATCTCGGCAAGCCGTGTTTCCCGGGATTCCGTTCAATTGGGAATATGTCGGAATTCTGATCGTTGTAGCGGTGGGTGCCGTTGCGATCGGTGCATATATTTTTCGCAAGCTGAAGCCTGGCTTCGCAGACGTCCTTTAAAGGTCAAGAGTTAGTTCATGTCGACACAAGATCGCTCCAAGGTTATCGAGCTGAGCAATATCAGCAAGATCTACCGTTCGTATTCTTCGCCGCGACATCGCTTGCTCGAGTTGATGTCGGCGGGCAAGAGGCAATATTTTCGCGAAACTCGTGCGCTGGACGACGTTTCATTCTCGCTTGAGAAAGGCGACCGATTCGGTGTAGTAGGGGAAAACGGCAGCGGCAAGAGTACGCTCCTGAAGGTCCTGGCCGGCGTACTCAATCCGAGTACCGGTTTGGTCAATGTCTCCGGGCGCGTATCGGCGCTTCTCGAACTGGGCGCAGGGTTTAATCCGGAACTGTCTGGACGCGAAAACATCGTCCAATTCTGCATGCTGCATGGCATGCTGCAAGAGCAGGCCATTGCCGCTCAGCCGGAAATCATCAGGTTCAGTGAACTGGGCGATGCAGTCGATCATCCCGTCAAGACATACAGCAGCGGGATGGCAGTGCGGCTCGGGTTTGCATGCGCAGTCTACGTGCAACCCGACATTCTGATCGTTGACGAGGCGCTGAGCGTCGGCGATGCATACTTTCAGAACAAGTGCCTGCACAAGATCCGCACGATGCTTGATGAAGGGACGACGTTCATCTACGTGACGCATGCTGCGGATTCGGTGCGTGCACTTTGCAATCGAGGCCTCTGGCTCGAGAAAGGGCGCGTTCGACTGCTCGGCAGTTCGAAGCAGGTCGGCGCCGCATACCAGAGTGAAGTGTTCAGCCGGATGGTACGAGCTGGTATCGACGTCACCGAAGTCGATGATGACGACGTCTCGGCGGATACGCAAGCCACGGCCGGCGAACCGGTGACGACGCGTACGCATGTGCGCCCCGACAAGGCCCGGACGCGCGCATTTTCATCGCGTGTCGAGCCGTTGCGTACCGGCACCGGCGAGATCCGGATTGACGATATCAGCGTCATCGATCCGGAGGGCAATGAGTGCGACACCATCGACATCGAGAAGAAGATGCGCGTTCGCGTTTTCTTTCACGTGGTATCGCCGCCTCCCGAGCGCAGTTCCCTCGCGCTTGGCATCACCGATTCATCGGGGCGACAAATCCTGCATTTCAGTTCCGCAGTACAGGACGTGTTCCCGTCGGAGGCGACACCGCATATCCAGCATATGATGGAATTCACCTTCGCGAACCCGTTGTGTCCCGGCGAGTATGGATTGATCGCGGGGGTCGGTGTGACCACGGAGCATCCCGAAAATCGAGGGCAGAGTCTCGTCACGACCGTGATTGATTACTGCGTAGGCGGCGCACGGTTCGCAGTGCGATTCCCCGACGAAATGGTGAAGCGGGATTTGTGGGGCGTTGTGCACGTGGACTACGATGTTTCGATGCATTCGCTCGATTGAGCGATCGCGTCGTTGCCAGTCGGATATTCACATGTTTGAGCGTCTTAGGACAAAAATCCGGGAACGATTGATTGAAGCCGTGACCGATCGTGTCATCTCGCGTCTTGCTGAATCGGCGGACTTCATGGCTCAAGTTACCCGGCGCGTGGCGGCGGAGCAATCGTCAAACGCGTCGCAGTCCGTGCCATGGGAGTCAGATTCTGTCGTCGAGCGCCTCATCGAGCGGATGACGCCGGGAATCGCGCAGCGACTGGTCATGACGCCGGTCGTGTTCGGCGGTGAATGGGACCGCATCTCGCTTGGAGAGGGCGTGCAATTGGTGAACACGCTGATGAATGTGTCATCAGGGCGCATCGTCATTGGCGATCAGACGTTCTTCGGTCATAACGTCAGTTTGATTACGGGCACGCATCCGTTGACTGAGCAGATGTCCGCCCGGCACGACTATCCGCGGGAAGGGCGCGATATCGTGATTGGGAAAGGGGTTTGGATTGCATCCAACGCGATCGTCGCGGGCCCGTGTACGATCGGCGACCATGCGGTGATCGCTGCGGGCGCAGTCGTGACGTGCGACGAAGTCGAGGCGGGTTGGCTGTACGGTGGCGTTCCAGCGCGCAAGATCCGGAAGTTGATTTGAGTGTACGCACGGAGCTTCAGGGCGACCTCGATACAGCAGACCTTTCGCACTGTCGAACGGAAGCCAGGGACGGAACTTCGTGAGCACCGCGCCTAGTCGCGGCAGAGAATCATTGAGCGTATTTTGAGAGTTGATTGAATATGAAGGCTGAAATTAGAAAGGTGGTGCGAGCCGTTGCGAACTGGCCGGTAGTGGGCCGACTCGTACGCATCGTGGTCGCCGCGATACGGCTCCCTGAGTTCCGCGCCGACGTCATGCATCGTCAGGACGTTTATGAACGAGATCAGCTTCCGATGCTCTTGCGCACGTTGTCGGAGTTGAACGATCGTCAACGGTTGATCGATAACGACCAAGACAATCTCGTACGATCGGTGCCCGTTGCGTTGCGACGGCTTCATGCGGACGTCAAACAACTGAAGGCCGTACTCGAAGAGCGCAAGGCGTCGGACCATGAGGCATTGGCGAAGCAGCGCGAAAGTGCGGACGCACGCCTGCCGGAAGTCGAGGCGCTTGTACGTCGCCTGGACGAGCGCTTGGGCGGCATGGACGACTCTGTTCGATATCTGCTTGGCCGCGTCGAATTCGTTCGCCGGGAATTGATGTTCGAAATGCGCTATGGCGCTTCGTCGCCGGGCGAGAAGGAAGACACGCTGAAGGCGAAGACAGAAATCATCGCGAAGGAGAAGGTGGCCGCAGCAGCCAGCAACGGTCAGTTGCGGCTTAATCTGGGTTGCGGCCATATCGCGCTGGATGGCTATTTGAATGTCGACCGCCGAGCATTGCCGGGTGTCGATATCGTCTCGGAGGTCGACGAACTGCCATTCAAGAATGGTGAGTTGACTGAAATTTTCTCCGCGCACTTGCTTGAGCATTTTCCTCAGGAGCAGATGGCCCGCGAGTTGTTGCCATACTGGTTCGGCCTTCTGAAGCCGGGTGGCGAGTTCCACGCGGTCGTTCCCGATGCACAGGCGATGATGAAGAACTACATCGACGGTGATTACCCGTACGCGTACCTGCGCGAGGTGACGTTCGGTGGTCAGGATTACGACGGCGATTTTCACTTCAACATGTTCACCCCTGAATCCATGTCGGCCATTCTGAAGGAGGCGGGGTTTGTCGATATTTCGGTGATCCAGACTGGACGACGCAACGGAAACTGCTACGAATTTGAAATCGTGGCGAAACGTGCGATACCGGCCTGATGCAACGTCTGCGATCGAGTGCAGTCGTCACCTGCCTTCGTTCGGTCAGGCCCTCGATGGCCGTGACGAAACGAAACGGCAAGCATACCGAACCACCGAATGTGCGAACGACGCCGCTTTGTCGAGTATCACCATCAAACACTGTACCGAAATATCGAGGTAACCCATGTTGAGCTTTTCGATTGTCATAAATACGCTCAATCGTGCCGCATTGTTGCAGAAGACGTTAGAGAGTTTTCGCTGGATTCGGTACGCTGGTGACTTCGAAGTCATCGTAGTGAACGGGCCGTCGACTGATGGGTCGGCGGACGTGATTTCGTCCTGGTCGTCGTTCATCCGCGCCGGGACGTGTCCGGTCGCGAACCTGTCGGTTTCTCGAAACGTCGGCATCTGCATGGCCGAAGGTGACGTCGTTGCCTTTATCGATGACGATGCGATCCCGGAGCCGGAATGGCTCACACAACTCGCGGCAGCTTACGACTCTCCAGAAATCGGCGGTGCGGGTGGGCTCGTGTTCGATCAGACGGGTTACACATTCCAGTATGAGTACAGTACCGCCAATCGCTTGGGAAATTCGAACTGGGCCGCAAAGAAGAGTGCCGAGCATCTGTGCTTTCCGGGATCCTATGAATTTCCTTACCTTCAGGGGACAAACGCATCATTTCGTCGGTCAGCCCTGATGGAGGTGGGCGGCTTCGACGAGGAGATCGAGTACTACCTCGATGAAACGGAGCTGTGCTGCCGATTGGTCGACGCCGGATACGTCATTCGTCAGTTGTCGAACGCGTACGTGCACCATAAATTTGCGCCGAGCCATGTTCGCGACGATCACAAGATCACGCGTTACCGGTATCCGGTGATCAAGAACAAGATCTATTTTTCGCTCAAGCACGCACGCAAATATCTGCCGCTGGAAGAGATCTTCGACGACAACCGGAAGTTTTCGCAAGGACACCAAAACGATATTCGCTTCCATATAGACGGCGGCCGTCTTGACAAGTCGGAACTCGACAAATTCAAGGAAGAGAATGCCCGCGCCTGGGATACCGGCGTTGAACATGGATTGAACGGGCACGCGGAACTGATCACCGCCGAAAAGAAGGCACGTGTCGCTGGCGAATTCAAGAAATTCCAGACATTCGGTGATTCGAGTCAGGACGCAATTGTGTTGATCGCGCGCGATTATCCGCCGGCGCAAGCAGGTGGAATTGCCACGTTCAACAAGGATCTTGCCGAAGGGCTCGGCTCGGAAGGCCGAACCGTTCACGTGATTACACAGAGCCCGGATTTCAATCGTGTCGATTTCGAAAATGGGGCGTGGATTCACCGTATCGTAACGAAAGAGATGGGGCGTTCCAGCGATGCCGTCGAGAGGAATATTCCCGCCCACATCTGGAACTGGTCGGCAACGGCGCTCGAGGAAGTCGAGCGCATTGCGTCGCATCGCAAGATCGGCGTGGTCGAAGCACCGATCTGGGACTGCGAGGGATGCGCATTCCTGTTCGACGGTCGTTGGCCGGTAGTGACGAGTTTGCACACGACGCTGCACTTCTGGATTCAGACGCATCCCGAGTACGCCGCCGATGCCGCGTGGATGAAGTCGTTCGGCAAGCCGATGCTCGCGCTGGAGCAGGAAATGATGACTCGCGTAAACGCGGTTCGCGCCAATAGTCGGGCGATCGTGACCGAGATCGAGGCAGCGTACGGATTCAAATTCGATCAACAGAAGACGATCGTCGTGCCGCACGGCCTTGCGGCAAATGCGCCCACATCGAAGGGGAAGCCTACGTCAAACCCCGATGTTGTCACGCTGCTGTTTGTCGGTCGACTTGAGCCGCGCAAAGGCATTGACGTGTTATTGGAGGCGCTTCCGGATGTACTCGCAGAAACACCGAACCTGAAGGTGCGGGTGATCGGTGATGACACGCTGCCGGGTCCGACCGGACGTCCCTTCAAGGACGTTTTTATCGATTCGGATGCCGGGCGCAAGTGGGGCGATCGTTTGTCGTTCGAGGGCCGTGTGCCGGATGAGGTGGTGCGCGCGGCTTATGCCGAATGCGACGTCTTTATCGCCCCGAGTCGATTCGAATCGTTTGGTCTCGTGTTCCTCGAGGCCATGCGCGAAGGAAAGCCTGTGATCGGATGCGCCGCGGGCGGGATGCCAGAGGTGGTTTCGCACGATGTCAACGGATTACTAGTGACACCAGGTGACGCGAAGTCGCTGGCGCAAGCAATTCGGCGGCTTGTCAACTCGTCCGAACTGCGTGAGCGTATGGGGGCTGCCGGAAAACGCCTGTTCGCGGAGCGGTTTACGGCAACGCGTATGGCATCCGAGAGTTCGGCACTTTATTCGCTTGCGATCAACAACCACCTCAATTCGGTTGCGTAATGAAAGTCTCATACGTGAACGGAATTTGCGTGAAGAACGACGCAATTTCCAACAGCATCCGTGACGAAGTACGCGCTTTGCGCAAGAGCGGTGTCGACGACGTTCGCTTGTACGCGTACGCATGCGAGTATGAAGACATTCCGTCGACGGTGGTGTCTGACGTCAGGGATATTGCGTTCGATCCGCATTTTCTGGCGAGTGATGTCGTCATCTTTCACTTCGGCATCTACTATCCGCTGTTCGATCTGTTGTCGATCGTTCCGGCGAACGCACGACGTCTGGTGGTGTTTCATAATGTCACGCCGCGGGAGTTCGTCAAACCGGAAAGTCGTGCACTGATCGACCAGTCCTTTTCGCAGATGTCGAATATTGCGTGGGCCGATCACGTCATCTGCGTGAGCGATACGAATCTCGAGGTGCTCCGCAAGGCTGGTATCAACACGCCTGCCACGGTGTTGCCACTTGCAATTCACTCGATGTCGCACCCTCCATCGAGAAAGCCGAGCGTTGTGGATAACATCGTACGCATCGCGTTCATCGGCAGGTTCGTGAAGTCGAAAGGGCCGCATGAGTTGCTGATGGCGCTCAGCAACGTATTGGCATCGAACCCGACATGCGGACTCAAAGTCGATATGGTCGGCAATCTGTTGTTTTCGGATCCTGAACTTCTGGCGCAGATCGAGACGATCATTGCCGCGCTGGTGCGACAGTATGGCCGACGCGTCGACGTTAACATTCATGGCAACGCTTCGGAAGAGCAGAAGCACGAGATCCTGCAGGATGCCGATTTGTTCGTCTTGCCGACCTATCACGAAGGATTCGGAGTACCGATTGTCGAGGCGATCTCCAACGGATGCTATGTCATCGCCTACGACAACTCCAACGTACCGTCGGTGACGAACGGCTTCGGTCGACTCGTCGACACGGGCTGCATTAACAGTCTTTCCGCAGAGCTTGCTCAAGCAGTGGAGAAAGTCACGTCGGCTGCATGGCGCGGTCAGGGTGGCGAGAGTTATGAGACGTTTGTCAGACATGCGACCCGGTATGCTGAGCAGTTTTCGCCGAGCAGGGTAGCAAGGAATTTCGTCAATCTCGTAAGCAAGATCCAATAATTCAAGGCGGCCTGCCTGTGTGGGATGCCGCTCGGGCAGTGATAAAGGCGTCCAATTTTTAAGATAACTAGCAATGGCGAGTGCGAAGACAGCCTATTTTCCATATATCGACGGCCTACGTGCATTGGCGGTATTGTCCGTCATGCTTTTCCACCTGAACGCCCATTGGCTTCCTGGTGGATTTTCCGGGGTCGATATCTTTTTCGTGATCTCCGGATTCGTCGTCAGTTCCTCGGTCGCGAATCTCGGTTCGATCTCGATCGGGCGATTTCTGCTGTTGTTCTATGCACGGCGGATGCGGCGAATTTTGCCTGCACTGATCGTCGTGTTGCTGGTAACGGGACTCGTTTCCGCATTGTTCATCCCGTCGTCGTATCTGAGTGATAAGAGCCAAAAGACCGGTCTCTATGCATTCTTCGGCCTGAGTAACTTCATTTTGGGCTCGGTCGGCAACGACTATTTTTCTCCGACCGCTGAATTCAACCCATACACGCACACTTGGTCGCTTGGCGTTGAGGAGCAGTTCTATCTGGCCTTTCCGTTTTTGTTCTGGGCTTGGCTCGCCCGAAAGAACTGGCGACATCTGTCGGTCATTCTGATTGCTGCGGCGTTCGGTGCGTCCTTCGTGTGGGGGCACTGGCTCGGGCAGGCGAATCAAACGCAAGCGTTCTACTTCATTTTCGGTCGATTCTGGGAGCTGGCCGCTGGCGTTTTGCTGTACCAATGTTTCGCGCTCTCCGGGTTCATCACGAATGAATCGACTCGAGCGCCTGCTACCGCGGGCGTCAAGATAGGGGCATGGATCTCATTAGCGACGGTGATGGCCGGACTCGTGATTTCGAAGTCAGATCATTATCCGTTTCCAGGCGCGATCGTTCCAGTAATCGGCACGGTCGGCCTGCTGGGATTTTTGTATCGTCGCGAGCATGCGGGTTTCATCTCGACGGTACTTGAAAGTGGTCCGGCTCGTTTTGTGGGGCGAATTTCCTATTCGCTCTATTTGTGGCACTGGCCAGTTTACGTGGTGTTGCGCTGGACGGCGGGGCTTGAGTCGCCGCTCGCGATCGTTTGCGCCATTGTGCTGACGTTCGCGTTGGCGATGGCGTCATACCGATTCATTGAGGAACCGTTCCGACATGGATTGTCGGCAGCCCGAATTCCCCGCCTCGTCATCGTGGGATGTGGACTTTGCCTGATGATTGGTGGCGCGGGGCTGTCGTCAATGATGGCTGAAGCTCAACCCAAGTTTTCCTTGAGCACCGTGACTAGACACGGAGACGATTGGTATCCGTATGGAACCGACACGAGTCCCGCTTTCCCCGGTTGTCATACCGACGTCGCGCCTCAGGACGTGCAAGGCGGGCAGCTCTGGGTCTATTCGCGTAAAAACTGCGATCTGCCGGCGAGGAGTTCGCATCGGGTCTTCGTAATCGGCGACTCTCATGCGATGGCCTATTCGGGAATGTTCAAGCAATTCGTGGTGCAAACAGGTGTAACGGTTTACGCTTACAACAATGCCGGTTGTCCGTTTCTTAGTTTGCAGCCGTGGCGCGAGGACGGAAACCCGGTCTGCCATCAGTACGGCGATTCGGCGTTGAAGGATATGCTGGCGAAGCTGCAGCCTGGTGACGTGGTTTTCCTGCCCTCATTGCGTTTGCCCCGAATGATCGATCAATGGGCTTATTTTGGCGATGAGACTGCGCGGAATCAGTTGTTTGGTGACGAGGCAGTCAAAGGCCGAACTCGATCAGTCGAAGAGGCCATTCCGATACTGCAGGATATAGAGAAGCGTGGTGGCAAAGTTGTGCTGGAAGCGCCAAAGCCGATTTTCCGTATGGTTCCATATCGTTGCTCGGATTGGTTCAATCGGCACAATCCGATTTGTGAGCGCGGTCCGTTGATCAGTCGTAGTGAAATCGATGAAATGCGAGCTCCGATTCTGAAATCGTATGAGCAGATGGAAGCGAAGGTGCCGAATGTATATACTTGGGATCCGCTGCCGATGCTGTGTTCGGATAAGGCGTGTTCAGCATATGACGGCAGAAGACCCCTGTTCTTCGACGGAGACCACATTAGCGGATATGGCAACTTGCGCGTACTACCGGGCTTCGAATCGCTGATGTTGAAGTTGTTGTAATAGGTTCGAGTCGGCAAATTTGGGTCGTGCGTCACGCGTATCGCAGATATTTGCGATACGCGTGACGTGGCGGTAAAGGGCGATCGACGGAAATCATGGCCACTGTTCCGGAGCACGGAGTTCGAATCCCCCGCCTTGCTGAGATCAATGGGCTGCGCGGAATCGCCATTCTTGCGGTTGTCTGGCATCGCTTGAGTTTTGTGCTTGTGCCGACGCCGCCGCGCCTTTGGGGTACGCCTACTGAGCTGGTACTATGGAATGGTTGGATGGGCGTGAACCTATTCTTCATCCTTTCGGGTTTCGTGCTCTATTTGCCGTATGCAGCCGGTAAACGGAGCTTCACCGGGCGCTAAGATGTTGCTCAGTTCTACAGGCATCGCTTCCTTCGCCTGATGCCAATGTATTCTGGTCGTGGTGGCGACGTTCGCTCTGAGCGGACAATTCGTCAATGCAAATGAACGGGCGATCCGTGAGATCGTCCGGTGCCTGACCTTTACGTTCCCGCTTTTTCCGGATACGTGCTCGCCATCTTCGAATTGGGCGCTCCGGTCCATCGGAACGGAAGTGCTGTTCAGCCTGATATTTCCACTCCTGGTCGCGATTGCAGAGGGGATCGGCTTGACGCGACTGCTTGGCTTTGCAATTGTTTTCTCATTGTGCGTCAGGCTGCTCCGGAGAATTTACTACCCGGTATTCTTCGGACCGGACTGGATCATCGACGCACTTCTCATTGGCCGACTCGATGAGTTCGTTATCGGCATGTGGCTTGCGCGCTCTTATGTGATCGGACAATCGTCGCCGCGTTCTGCCTCTTGTTGCGACGGCGTTGCTGGTTGTGGCAACTTGCGGTTTTACCGGGTGCTTCGACAAACGGATTCCGGCGGAATGGACGGCCGTCCTGAACAACGTGCTCGATATCGCGTCGGCGTTGTTTATCGTCACTGCGCTGAGCGACGGGTCGCTGCTCGCAAGGTTATTGCGTTCCCGTGTGTTGCAGGTGTTCGGCATGGGATGCTATAGCGTCTATCTCTGGCATCTGCCCGTACTGCGTGCGTTGCAGATCGATCTCGGCGGGGCGGGGGGGCGATACGCATCGCCTGCTTCATTAGGGCGACGGTATTTCTTTCCGCGATGACGTATCGTTTCGTGGAGTTCAGGGCCGTCAATTCGTGGCGGCAGCTCTTTCTTGCTGAGCCGCGCGAAGACCGAATGCGCTCGATGATCAGGGGCGCAGGAGGATGAACTCAGGTAGCTATTGTGTTGATTGCAGGGTACCTGCGTGTCGGCAGATATCTCGCTTATTTGGGATCCTCGGTTCGCCATCGTTGGTTGCCGAAGAAATCGACCCAGCGCTCTAGGCCGGCGCCGAGCATTGCACGATTATCACGCCGTCCGATGTTGAGAAAATCTTTAGTAAAGCGCTCACGAATATCTCGATAAACGTCGCTCATTCGGTCGGATATTTTATCCAAGCCTCCGCTGCGGCTCAAATGGGCGCTGGTTATCTCGTGCGCGGGAGCGTTGAGATGATCGGCCATCGCCGTAAGGAACTTGGGCGGCGAAGCTATTAGTGATTCGTACGTCATCCGCAGCGGTTGGATGCCGGTCTTGTCGAAATACGCGTCCCAGTTAGCTTCATGTGATAAAAGCATCATCAGCTTCGTCAGGATCGCGAAGAAGTCGTATCGAACTTCCGGCGGAGATGTGCCTGAATCACTGCCTGCCGGCATGTGCCATACACCGGTTTCGTCCGCAATGTAGAGGGATACGGCTTGCTTGATCGAATTTTCTCGCCGGATATAAACCCAGCGATGGTTGGGCAGGATGTCGTCCAGCGTTGCGTAGCCGTCAACGCTGCTTGCCAACCAGTCATCGAGGTGCGCACGATGATCGTGCATGATCTTTGAACCGAAAATACCATTGGCACTTCGATCGAGCACCAGCGTTTCAAAATTTTCTTCGAAGCGTTCCCCAGGTGTTACACCAAATGGAGACTGTTCGGAGTAGGGATACTGGAAGTACTCGGTCGGTCGTCCAATGCCGGCGCCGGTCAATGCATTGGACAAGACGGTACTGCCGCAGCGAGGGGTAAATGCGATCGTAAAGGTTCTGTGTATGCCGGCTTGTTCCAGCCGGCTCAGGAGCGTTGTTTTATCAATGCGCTGCGACATCGTTTGCTTGCAAGGGAATTGATTGGCCTGAGGCGATTCGGCCGCGCTGGTGTCTCCGCCGTCGCCGTCGCACCCTTACCGGGACAATTGATGGTAAAGATCGACGTAGCGATCGATCATCTGTCCGGCGGTTAGATTTTGCTCGAATCGCTGGCGTGCATGTTTACCAAGTGTTGCAGCCAGGTCGGAATCGTTCCACAGGGTGGTCATTGCAGCGCGCAGGGCGGCGGGATCGTTCGGGGGAACAACCAGTCCCGTCTTGCCCGCGACATTCACATACGAGGTACCCGTGCCAATCTCGGTGGAAACCAACGCTTTGCCGAACATTGCTCCTTCGACTAGCGAGATGCCGAATGCCTCGGCGCGGAGGTGCGACGGAAACGTGAGCCCGTGGCACATACTCAGAAGGGCAACCTTGTCTTCGTCGGGCACCGCGCCGACGAATATCGCGCGGTCACCCAGCCCGAGGCGTGCGGCTTGGGCCTTGAGCTCGCTCTCGACTGGCCCGGCTCCGACGATTACCACCTTCATCGACGTACTGACGAGCGCATCCAACAGGATGTGCAGGCCTTTGTAGTAGCGCAAATTGCCGACGAACAGGAAGAATTTTGAACCTACCCGATTGTGCCAATAGGCGACTCGCTCTGGGTCGACCGTAGGGTAGCGAGTTTCATCGAGACCGATCGGAATGACGTCAACCTTGTCCTTGAATTGACGCAATACGGGGCTTGTCTCGAGGTAGTTTGGCGATGTCGCCACGATTCGATCGACGTCGCGCAGAAAGAGGCGCTGCAGTGGCTTGTAAGCCTGAAGCAGAACCTTCTGCCGCGTGATGTCGGCATGGTACGTGACGACAGACGGCTTCCGACAACGCGTGGCGAAATGGACGACATCCATGAAGGGCCACGGAAAGTGGTAATGGATGACATCGGCCCGTCGGGCAAGTTCGGCAAAGCGCTGGAATGCCGCAATCGAGAATGGAGAGGACGCAATCTGGACGTTCACCTTGGCTCGATGGTGAACATGGTCGCCAAAGTCGACCGAAGTCGTGTCCGTGCTAACGGTCAGGACTTCACTGGTGATTCCATGCTTGCTAGCGCCCGAGCATACCTGGCCGATTAGTTCTTCTACCCCTCCCATCGAGTCCGGGCGGTAGGTCTTGTAGAAATGTAAAACGTGCATATCGCTTCAGGTCACCAAAGGAGCGCAAACGGCAGGGGGGCGATATCGTATCGCCCCCTTGAGTATTGCGCCGCTTGGCGTCAGGTTGCAGGCGCCCGTCCGTAGACGTCCTCGAAGCGGACGATATCGTCTTCCCCGAGATATTCTCCGCACTGCACTTCAATGAGTACGAGGTCGACGACACCCGGATTGATCAGCCGATGTTTGTGCCCGGCGGGAATGTATGTCGACTCGTTCGGTTGTAGCGAAATGACGCGTTCACCGTTGACGACGTCTGCACATCCGCGCACGACGATCCAGTGTTCGCTGCGATGATGGTGCATCTGCAACGACAACGACGCCCCGGGCTTGACGACGATGCGCTTCATCTTGAAGCGATCACCTTCTTCGAGCACCGTATAAGTGCCCCACGGACGATGAACTGTCCGATGGATTCGATACGCGTCGTGATTCGATTGCTTCAACTGCGCGACGATTTGCTTGACGTCCTGCGCGCGGTCGCGCCGGGCGATCAACAGTGCGTCGGGCGTGTCCACGACCACGAGATCCTCGACACCCACGGCACCGATCATCCGGTCTTCGGAACGGAAATAGCAGTTCGACGTATCGTGCAGAAGGGCGGCACCTTCAATCCGGTTGCCTTGATCGTCGGGCTGGGTCAGGTCGCTGATGGCGAGCCAGGAGCCGATGTCGCTCCAGCCGATGTCGCACGGCACGACTGCCGCCTTCTTCGTGCGCTCCATCACGGCGTAGTCGATCGAGATGTCCTTTGCCGTTTCGAATGCTGTGCGCGTGAGTTCCACGACGTAATCCTCGCCGATCGAGGTCCAGCTTCCGTCGGGAACGGCTTGCTTGACCGGCTCGGCAACGTCGATCGCCAGCGTTTCCATTTCGTCGAGCATCGTCTGGGCGGCGAAACAGAAAATGCCCGCATTCCACGCATGCTGACCGTCAGTCGCAAGCTTTGCAGCCACTTCGGCGTTCGGTTTCTCGACGAAGCTGACGATGTCGCAAGCGTCAGTTTCTTCACGCGTGCCGCGGTCGTACTGGATATAGCCGAAGCCCGTTTCAGCGCGGGTCGGCTTCACGCCGAACGCCACCACCTTGCCGGCATTGGCTGCGTCCGATGCCTTCTGGACTGCCGCATTGAACGCTGCGAGATCGTTGATCAAATGGTCCGCCGGCATGACGAGCATGACCGCTTCCGGACCATGGCGCTCACGCACGACCAGCGCAGCGGCTTCGATCGCTGCCGCGGTATTGCGCGAAACCGGTTCGAGTACGAACCCCATCTTCACACCGTCGTGGCGAATTTCAGTGCATTCGTCCTTGGTCAGGAAGTATGTATCGCGATTCGTGACGAAGACGATTTCCTCGACGCCTGGAATGCCGCACGCGCGAAGGTAAGTCTTTTGCAGTAATGATTGACCGTCCGCCAGCTTGAGCAGGGGTTTCGGAAACGCTTCGCGCGATACCGGCCAAAGGCGGGTGCCCGCGCCACCGCAGATGATGATGGGAACAATGCTCATGTGAACTTAAGCGGCAGGAATCTATGGTGCAATGGACGATTGTAGCCGAGATTCCGCTAGCTCCCGCCCCATCCGACGCATTAGGTTACAAACTTTTTGTGGTTCGCCGACGGGGGCGAGTCCTGTACCAGCCCCACCGGGGCTGCACCGGACTGCTTCGGCGGCTTCTGGGTTGGCATCGATCCGGGATGCACGGGCTCGCACCATCATTGACTACATTTGGCGACATAATCGCGCCCTTTTCGAGCCTGAACGCGCGCCGCACGTAAGCGCGCTGTCCGTGTCGGAGGAACTGGGGCGGCGTCGTGCAGTACGTCGCAGTGGTGAGGTGCGCAAGGTGATTGTCGGGCACGCTTTCATGACAGGCGGAGTGTTAAGCTATTGCCCCCGTCCGTGGCTGCTATTGCTTCACATGACGTCCGTATTCCGTGGGTTTCGTTCCCACTCGGCACAATTCGTTGCGGGTGCGGCACGACGAGGATCTCGCAATCGAAGCAAAAGCGCGCAGCGATCGATGTTTAACTGCCGCCTCTGGCAAACCTCAAACAGTCTCCAATCAGTCGTTAGTGGACCGCATGAAGCTCGTTTTTGATCTGAATTCGCTGCGACCTCCGAGAAGCGGTGTCGGTTACTACACCCAGCATTTGCTGGAAGGACTGCGAACGCAACGGGATATCGAAGCTCTAGCAGGATGGATCGGTCCGAAAGTATACGAGGACGACAGCCTTAGCGAATTGATGTGCGATCAATCCGCGCTGAAAAAGGCGGCTCGGCTGACCCGCGGGCCGGTAGCGTCAGCAGTTCGTGCGGCGCGGAATGTTCCAGGAGTCTATGAGGCCCGCACATTGCTCAGAGGGTTTGCTTCGGCGCGGCCGCGCGATGAGTTTGCAGCTCGCGGTTATATCTATCATGAGACAAATTTCATCGCGTCCCGCTATCGCGGACCGACCGTCGTTACGATTCATGATCTATCGCATCGTCGCCATCCGGAATTTCATCCCAAAGCCGCCGTTAAATACGTAGACGATGGACTACCTCGGACTCTGGAGCAGGCGCGGGCCGTGATTGCAGTGAGCCACTACACGAAGCAGGCCATTCATGAGATCTACGGTCTGCCGGACGACAAGGTGATCGCGATCCATCTTGGCGTGGAGCCCTGTTTTAGGCCTCGGGGCGAGGAAGAATGCGAGTCGGTGCTATCGCGTTCTGGATTGCGCTACCAGGGCTTCGTACTATCGGTATGCACACTTCAGCCCCGGAAGAACCTGCGCCGTCTCGTGGAGGCGTTCTCGCGCTTGCCGGTTGCGGTCCGCCAGGCGTTTCCCCTCGTGTTGATCGGCGCCGAGGGTTGGATGAATTCGGAGCTGATGCGGGAAATCGAACCGTTGGCCATGCGCGGTCAATTGATCGCACCCGGATATGTGTCCCGCAACGATCTCGTGCAGTTGTTCGCATCCGCGGCGGTATTTGCGTACCCTTCGCTTTACGAGGGATTTGGTCTGCCGGTGGCGGAAGCGATGGCGAGCGGCGTGCCCGTGCTGACCTCGAACGTCACCTCGTTACCCGAGGTGGCTGGAGGAGCGGCATGGGAGGTCGATCCGTATGCTGTTGACGCGATCGCGGATGGCCTTGAACGCACGCTGGACAATGAGTCACTGCGTGGCGAACTGGTTGCGAAAGGCTTGCGCCGGGCAGCCGACTTTACGTGGTCCGCAACGGTCGAGAAAACGTGCGACGTGTACCGTTCGGTGGCGGCGTGAATACTGCAACAGCGCGACATGCAGTCGTGCCGTTCATTGGAAGGTATGCGTGATGCGAATTGCGATCAGCGGTGCAAACGGATTCGTGGGTCGCGCCGTCAGTTTACGTGCCAACGCACAAGGCAATCACGTGATCGGGCTGGTGCGTCGGCCCGGTGTGTGCGAGTCCTACGTTCATGAGTGTGTGATTGGCGACGACAACTTTGCCGGTGTTGCGAATGGTTTCCCTGGGCTCGACCGTTGCGATGCCGTTATTCACCTAGCCGCCCGCGTCCATGTTATGCGGGATCGAGTTGCGAACCCGCTTGCTGCCTTCAGGGCGGTAAATGTCGAAGGGTCCTTGAACGTCGCAAGGGCGGCATTGCGAGCTGGTGCTCGCCGCTTGGTATTGGTAAGCAGTATCAAGGCGCTGGGAGAGGGGGAGCCGGGACGGCCGTGGCGCGAGGACGACGAGGCGATGCCGACAGATCCGTATGGCATGTCAAAACTCGAGGCTGAACTGGCGATCCGGGAATTCGGGCAAACGCAAGGTCTTGAAGTCGTCGTTGTGCGACCGCCCCTCGTCTATGGCCCAGGCGTCGGCGCCAATTTTCTGGGGCTGATGAAAGCGGTCGACATGGCGATTCCGCTTCCGCTGGCGAGCGTCACCGCTCGCCGCAGTCTCGTGTATGTCGAAAATCTGGCCGACAGCCTGCTTCGATGCGCAAGCGATCCACGCGCTGCCGGTGAGTGCTTTCATATCGCCGATGACGACGCTCTTTCCATCGTGGAGCTATTGCGCGCGCTCGGCGATGTGCTCGGCAGGCCGACGAGGCTGTTTCCAGTGCCGGTTGCGGCGTTGCATGCACTTGGCAAACTGACTGGTCGACATGCTGCTGTCGACCGTCTAACGGGTAGCTTGCGGCTCGATACCGCCCACGTGAAACGCACGTTGGACTGGCAACCTCCGTTCACGACGCAGCAGGGACTCGAAGCGACCGCTACATGGTATCGTTCGCGCGGTACCCAAATATAAACACATGCTTCTCGCAACTCCCTCATGGATCACCGCAGCTGCGGTGACGTTCGCCGCCGTACTTGCGTCCACGGCCATCCTGCGCATGCTGCTCGCGACCGGCCTCGCGTGGCGCCTTGCCACCGACATTCCGAACGACCGTTCGCTCCATACGCTGCCGACGCCGCGCGTCGGCGGATGGGGCATCGTACCGGTCTGCGTCGTTGCGCTGCTCGCGCTGGCGCCGCACTTGTGGCTGATCGCCGTCGCCGCCGGCGGACTCGCCGCGATGTCGCAGATCGACGACCGGCGCGGGCTGCCCGCCCGCGTGCGGTTCTCGGCGCACCTCGCGGCGGTCGTCGCGCTGATCGCCGTGTTCCCGGCCGACGCACCGTGGTGGCTGCTGGTCGGCATCGGCTTCGCGATGGTGTGGCTGACGAACCTGTACAACTTCATGGACGGCGCCGACGGCCTCGCGGGCGGCATGGCGCTGTTCGGCTTCGGCGCATATGCGGTCGCGGCGCTGACCGGCCCGATGCCGTCACCGGATCTGGCCGTGGCCGGCTCGGCTGTCGCCGGCGCCGCGCTCGGCTTTCTGCTGCTGAACTTCCATCCGGCCCGGCTGTTTCTCGGCGATGCGGGTTCGATTCCGCTCGGATTCCTGGCTGGTGCGCTCGGCTATTGGGGCTGGCGGGCCGGCGTCTGGCCGATCTGGTTCCCGGCGCTGGTGTTCGCGCCCTTTATTGCCGACGCATCTGTAACACTTTTGAGACGTCTGTTACGTGGCGAAAAGTTCTGGCAAGCGCACCGGGAGCATTATTATCAAAGGATGGTCCGGGCGGGCGTAGGTCACCGTCGGACCGCTCTTTATTGGTACCTCATCATGCTCGCGGGCATAATCGTCGCCGTGTGGGCAAAGGGCCGCCCGGAACTGCAGCAGTGGCTGTCGTTCTTCGCGTGGTACGGCGTCCTGGCATGTATCGGACTGGTAATCGACATGCGCTGGCGCCGGTTTCAGTCGGCCGCCGAAAATAACTCTTGAGGTTTCCTGCCGATGTTGCGATCCAAAGCATCATGGCTTTCGCTGAGCGCTTTCCTGTTTGACCTGACGGCGGTCACCGCCGCGTGGTTGTTCGCCTATCTCGTCCGATTCAACGGCAGCGTTCCGTCCGATTTCATGGGCGGCGCGCTGACGGCGCTCGTCTGGGTGCTGCCGGTCTACGCGCTGATGTTCCACGTGTTCGGCCTGTATCGCGGCCTGTGGGTGTTCGCGAGCCTTCCGGACCTGGTTCGGATTTCGAAGGCGGTGATTGGCGGCGGCGTGATCGTGATGATCGGCGCCGTGATGTTCCAGCCGTCGCCGATCATCCCGCGTTCGGTGTTGCTCGTGTCGCCGCTGATGCTGTTCCTCGCGATGGGCGGCGCCCGTGCGCTGTACCGCGCAACGAAGGAGTTCTACCTGTACGGCGGGCTGGTCGGGCAGGGCAAGCCGGTGCTCGTGCTCGGCGCCGGCACGGCCGGCGCGAGCCTCGCGCGCGAACTGTCGCGGTCGGGGGAATGGCGTCTGGTGGGCCTCCTCGACGACGATCCGACCAAGCAGGGGCGCGAGATCTACGGCTACAAGGTGCTCGGCTCGTTCAACGACCTGAAGCACTGGACCGATGCGATGAAGGTCGAATACGCGATCATCGCGATTCCGTCGGCATCCGTTGAAACACAGCGCCGCGTTGCGACATTGTGCGTGCGCGCCGGCGTGAAGGCGATGGTGCTGCCGTCGCTGACCGCGCTGATGCCGGGGCAGGGGTTCCTGTCGCAGGTGCGCAATATCGATCTCGAGGACTTGCTCGGACGCGATGCCGTCACGATCGACACGCCGCACGTCGAGGCGCTGCTGCGCGGCCGCGTCGTGATGGTAACCGGCGCGGGCGGTTCGATCGGTTCCGAGCTGTGCCGGCAGATCCTACGTTTCAAGCCGGCGCAACTGGTCGCGTTCGATCTCTCCGAATATGCGATGTACCGGCTCGCCGAGGAACTGCGCGAGCGCTTCCCCGACCAGCCTGTCGTACCGATCATCGGCGACGCGAAGGATTCGCTGCTGCTCGACCAGGTGATGTCGCGCTATGCGCCGCATATCGTTTTCCACGCGGCCGCGTACAAGCACGTGCCGCTGATGGAGGAGCACAACGCGTGGCAGGCGCTGCGCAACAACGTGCTGGGCACCTATCGCGTCGCCCGCTCGGCGATCCGCCACAACGTGCGCCATTTCGTGCTGATTTCGACCGACAAGGCCGTCAATCCGACCAATGTGATGGGCGCGAGCAAGCGGCTCGCGGAGATGGCGTGCCAGGCGTTGCAGCAGACGAGCGAAGGCACGCAGTTCGAGACGGTGCGTTTCGGCAACGTGCTCGGCAGCGCCGGCAGCGTGATCCCGAAGTTCCAGCAGCAGATCGCGAAGGGCGGCCCGGTGACGGTCACGCATCCCGAGATCACGCGCTTCTTCATGACGATTCCGGAAGCGTCGCAACTCGTGCTGCAGGCGTCGAGCATGGGGCACGGCGGCGAGATCTTCATTCTCGACATGGGCGAGCCGGTCAAGATCGTGGATCTCGCGCGCGATCTGATCCGTCTCTACGGCTTCTCGGAAGGGCAGATCCGGATCGAATTCACGGGGCTGCGTCCGGGCGAGAAACTCTACGAGGAACTGCTCGCGGACGACGAGACGACCACGCGCACGCCGCATCCGAAGCTGCGGATTGCACGTGCGCGGGAAGTGCCGGACCATCTGCTCGACGAGTTGTTGCCGTGGCTGATGCAGCACCGCGTGCTGAGCGACGACGAGGTGCGGCGGGATCTGCGGCGCTGGGTGCCGGAATATCAGACGACCGTCGCCCCGGTGCTGCAGAGCGTGCCGATGGCGCGAGCCGTATCGAACGAATGAGCGCTCGCGGACGCCGCCCACGTTGGCCCCGAGCATGAAAAAAGCGCCCCGCGAGGCGCTTTTTTCGTTTTGGGTGCTGGACTCACTGCCCGCGTCTTTCCTTTCTCACCACCATCCACCGCGGCACCTTGAACCTGACGATGCTGAGATAAAGCCACACATACGTCAGCGCGAACAGCACGACAAAAACGAACAGGTGCACCGTGTGCCGCCAGAACAGCGTCGCCGGAATCACCGCAACGAGGCACAGCAGCCAAAGATAAGGCGACGTCAGCGAATTGCGCCGCGTGAGGTCGTGCGCATGCTTCGTCCCGACGGCCCAGCGCATCAGCCGCTTGTACACGAGCATATGAAGATGCACGCCGTCGGGAATCCCCGGCGACATCCCGCGGATGAACTTCTTCCGGTAGATCGAGAAACACGTCTCGAAGATCGGATACATGAACAGCAGCACCGGATACCACGCCGACACTTCGCGATTGCGCATCACGAGCATGATCGCGAGTTCGGCGAGCATGAAGCCGATGAAATACGCGCCGCCGTCGCCGAGGAAGATCAGCCCCGCAGGGAAATTCCACAGGAAGAAGCCGAGCACGGCGCCCATCATGATGATCGACGCCGACATCACGACCGGGTCGTTGACGTGGAATGCGACATACGCAAGCGACGCGAACATCATGAAGCTGACCATCGACGCGAGGCCGTTGAAGCCGTCGATGATGTTGATCGCGTTGGCCAGGGCCGCGACCGCGAGCACCGTGATGAACGCCGAGATGGCCACGTAGCCGAGCAGGAAGTCGAGCGGCGGCACGCTGATCCGCTTGACCGCGATGCCCAGCAGCCAGAACGCCAGCGCGGCCGCGCCCATCGTGCAGAGCAGCCGCGCGCGCGGCGACACGCGCTTGGTCAGGTCCTCGACGAGGCCCGACAGGAACGCCGGCATCCCGCACGCGACGATTCCGAGAATGCTGCCGGCGATCGTCGGATAGCGCCGCGACACGAGTAGCGCGGCAATGACGACCCCGGCGAGGATCCCGATGCCCCCGACGCGCGGCACCGGCCGCACGTGGAATTTCTGCACGCCGGCCAGGTCGCTGTCGACCGAGAATTTCTCGTGCAGATGCGCATAGCGCACGATGAACAACGTGACGAGCAGGGAGACGATGAAGCCGGACGCGAAGCTGAGCATGGGATCGCTCGAAAAATGGACAGCGGATTATACAAAACCGCGGGGGTTCCCCTCCTGCCATTTCCAGTGGTCGGCGCACATCTCGTCGATCCCGAGCGTCGCGCGCCAGCCGATGAGGTCGGCCGCGGCCTGCGGATTCGCGTAGCACTCGGCGATGTCGCCCGGGCGGCGCGCGACGAGTTCGTACGGCACCGGGCGGCCCGACGCCTTCTCGAACGCGCGCACGACTTCCAGCACGCTGTAGCCCTGGCCGGTGCCGAGGTTCACGACGAAGCTCGCATCGCGCTTCGCGAGCGCGTCGAGCGCGGCGATGTGCCCCTTCGCGAGATCGACGACGTGGATGTAGTCGCGCACGCCGGTGCCGTCCGGCGTCGGGTAGTCGGAGCCGAACACGCGCAGCTTCTCGAGCTTGCCGACCGCGACCTGCGCGACGTACGGCATCAGGTTGTTCGGGATGCCGGCCGGATCCTCGCCGATCAGCCCGCTCGCATGCGCGCCGACCGGGTTGAAGTAGCGCAGCGTCGCGATGCGCCACGACGGGTCCGATACCTCGAGATCGCGCAGGACCTGCTCGGCGATCAGCTTCGACTGGCCGTACGGGTTGGTGGCCGACAACGGGAACGATTCGTCGATCGGCGAGCGCTCCGGCACGCCGTACACGGTCGCCGACGAGCTGAACACGAACTGCCGGACGTTGCGCTCGCGCATGATCTTGAGCACCGAGAGCAACCCGCCAAGGTTGTTCTGGTAATACTCGAGCGGCTTCGCGACCGATTCGCCGACCGCCTTGAGCGCCGCGAAATGGATCGTGCCCGTGATCGGATGCGCGTCGAACACCTTCGCGAGCGCGGCTTCGTCGCACACGTCGACCTGGTGGAACGCGGGCGTCCTGCCGGTGATCCGCTCGATGCGCCGGACGGACTCGGCCTTGCTGTTGACGAGGTTGTCGACGATCACGACATCGTAGCCGTTGTCGAGCAGCTCGACGGCCGTATGCGAGCCGATATAGCCCGCACCGCCGGTAACGAGGATGGTGCCTTTAGCGGTCATGCTGATGCGCTCCTTCAGAGTGTGATGCCGGTCAATGTATGAATGGTCTGCCGGTAGCGTTCGACGACTTGCTGCTCGTCGAATTCCGCGCTCACCTTGCGGCGGCCGCACGCGCCCATCGCGTCGCGTCCGGCGGTCCCGAGTTCGATCATGCGGATCAGCTGCTCCGCGAGGCTCGCACTGTCGCGCACGCGGCACAGGAAGCCGGTTTCGCCGTCGGCGACGACGTCGCGGCAACCCGGCACGTCGGTCGCGACGATCGGGCGGCCCATCGCGGACGCTTCCATCAGCGTGCGCGGCACGCCCTCGCGGTACGACGGCAGCACGACGCAGTCGGCCGCCGCGATGTGCGGGCGCACGTCGTGCGCCTCGCCAAGATACTCGACGACGCCTTCGCCGACCCACGCGTCGACGTCCGCGCGGCCGATCGCGCTCGGATTGTCGACGCCGAGCGGCCCGAGCAGCTGGAAGCGCGCGTCCGGGTAGCGATCCCGCACGACGCGCGCGGCCTCGACGTATTCGCGCACGCCCTTGTCCCACAGCAGCCGGCCGATCAGGATGAACACGGGGCCACGGCCGGCGGGCAGCGGCACCGGCGCGAACTGGTCGAGATCGACGCCTTCGCCGTGCAGCAGCCGCGCGCGCTCGGGGTGCGCGAGCAGCTGCTCGTCGGTGAAGGTCGCGAGATCGTCGCGGTTCAGGAACCAGACTTCACGCGGAAAGCGGAACGCGAACCGGTACAGGCGCTTCGCGACGCTCGCCGCACGGCTTTTCTGGATGAACACATAGCCGAGGCCGGTCGTGACCGCGATCGACGGCACGCGCGCGAGCCACGCGGCGATCGACCCGTAGATGTTCGGCTTGATCGTGTAATGGAACACGAGATCGGGCTCGAGCGCGCGGTAATGGCGCACCAGCGCGGCAAGCGTGCCGAGATCCTCGCGCGGGCTCGTGCCTTTCGACGCGACGGCGAGCGCGACGTAGCGGCAGCCCATCTGCTCGAGCAGCGGCACCGTGCGGTCGTGCGGCGCGATCACGATGACCTCGGCGCCGCGGGCGACGAGCGCACGGATCAGCCCGTGGCGGTACGTGTAGATCGCCCAGGCCGTGTTGCAGACGAGCGCGATGCGCAGCGAGGAGGTAGCGGACATGAAAAAAAGCAAAAAATAAAGCGTCGAAAATGCCGGAGGCGGGCTACGCGGACGGCCGCGCCGCGAACAGCGTCTGCTTGATCCGCTGCAGCGTACGGTACGGCGTCACGAAATGCAGCAGGTTCTTGGCGAGGCCGGCCCAGTCGTACGGGTTCAGCACGTTGAAGTGCCGCAGCAGCAGCGATAGCGTCGATATCAGCTGGCGGCGGCGCTTGGTCGCGCTGATCCCGCCCTCGTTGAGCTCGTAGTAGAGGCCGAGCTCGGGCAGGTTCGCGCAATCGTAGCGTTGCATTAACCGTAAAAAAAGATCGAGATCCTCGGCCGCGCGATACTTCGCGCGGTAATTGCCGACTTCGCGCACGGCGTCGATGCGCAGCATGACCGACGGATGCACGAGCGGCGAGCGCAGGAAGCGCGTGCGGCGCAGCGTGCGCGGGTCGGCGGGCGGCGTCAGCATGAAGCGCGGCTCGCCGGCACGTGACACGACCTGGGTCCACATGCCGACGCAGGCCACGCGCGGGTGCGCATCGAGATACGCGCGCTGCTTCGCGAGGCGCCGCGGCGCGGCGAGGTCGCCGGCGTCGATGCGGGCCGCGAAGCGGAAGCCGCGCGCCGCGAGCGCGTCGATGCCGGCCTCGAGCGCGCGCTCGATGCCGCCGTTGCGCGGCATGCGCAGCACCTCGACCGCAAGGCCGGGCAGGTCGGGCGCCACGATCGGCGGCGTGCTGCCGTCATCGACGATCAGCACGTGCACCGGCGCGTCCTCGCGAAACGACGCGAGGGTGCGCACGACGTCGTCGTGGCCGTTGTAGGCCGGCATCAGCACGGCCACGTCGTCGAGCGGGGGCGGGCAATCGGGAGACGTCATGGGCGCAGCTTGAAACGAATGTAATAAAAATTAACGGCGGCGGCGGCGAGATAGCCGGCCGCCAGCCCGACGAGCGCGCCGTACAGGCCGAGCCGGGGGATGGAGAACACGTTGACGAGCGCGGCGATCGCGAGCGCGAGCACCCATTTCGCCAGCAACACGAATTTTGCTTGATATTTGAGAACGATAAGATTGCCTATCGCCTCGATGCCGGCCGGCACGGACAGCCAGACCGCCCAGCGGAAGATGTCGACCGACGCCTCGTAACCGCGGCCGAACACCTTGCCGACGATGAGCGGCGCGGCCGCGTCCAGCACCAGCGCGCCGGCCATCATCAGGCCGGCGGTCATCGCGATCAGCCGGACGATGTTGCGGCGCAGCCGCGCGACGTCCTGCACGCGGTACACGAATGCGGGCGCGATGGTCTGCGCGAGCATCAGCGCGAGCGTGATCCAGTTCTCGTTGAGCTGCTGGGCCGCCGAGTAGCGGCCGAGATCGGCGAACGACACGTGACGCTCGAGCATCAGGCGGTCGAGCTTCAGGAACAGGTACATGCAGATCAGGCCTAGCCAGAACACGGTGCCGGCGGTGGCAAAGTGCCTGAACAGCGGTTTGTCGAACGTCCAGCCGAGCGCGCCGCCGTTACGATGGCGGAAGTAGAGCAGCAGCGCGAAGCCGATCACGGCGGCCTCCAGCGCCCACAGCCACGCGAAGCGGGCAGGGCCGGCGGCCGCGCGGACTAGCAGCCAGACGAGCAGCGCCTTCGCCAGCGCGGTGAGCATGCTGGTCACGAGCTGCGGCTTGCTGTAGGTCAGGCTCTGCAGCCACGCGTTGATCACGCCGACGAACGGCTCGCGGAACACCATCGTGACCGCGAGGCCCGCGAGCATCGCGCCGACCAGCGGGTCGAACGCGCCGGCGCCGATCGCGATCCAGGTCGCGACGAGCGCGACGGCGGACACGCCGATGCGCAGCACGAAGGCGCTGCCGAGCACCGCGCCGAGTTGCGCGGGCGGGCGCTGGACGATGGTCGGAACCAGGATTTCGGCGCCGCACACCCAGGTGAGCGGCGCCAGTACGAGGAGAAGCGTATTCGCATACTGCCATTTGCCGAACACGTCCGGCCCGAAATAACGGGCCAGAAGACCGCTGATCGCGATCGCGACGCCGATCTGCGTGAGCCGTTCGAGCCCCAGCCAGACGAGATTCGCGACGGCCTTCGCGACGTCCGGGTTGCCGAATCGCTTCAGCATGCGGAGCAGCCGCGCGAGCGGAAGGCGGCCGGCAGGGCGCCCGAAGGCGGCGGGTTGGCGGCGGCGGAGCGGCTAGGCATTAAAATGGACAAAATACGCGTCATCAAAACCCGCGATTATAAGTGGGATCGGGGCCGCTCCAGCCGTCCCGTTCCTTGTTCCGCAAGGCCCGCATGTACGATGGCCGGCATGCGCGAAAGGCGGCCAGATTATTTTCCATGCACGCAACCCAGAGAGAATCGATGATCTCCCAATCCATCTTCAAGGCATATGACATTCGCGGTGTGGTCGGCAAGACGCTCGACGCCGACACGGCGCGCGCGATCGGCCGGGCCTTCGGCAGCGAAGTGCGCGCCCAGGGCGGCGATGCGGTCGTCGTCGCGCGCGACGGCCGCCTGTCGGGGCCCGAGCTCGTCGGCGCGCTCGCCGATGGCCTGCGTGCGGCGGGCGTCGACGTCGTCGACGTCGGCATGGTGCCCACGCCGGTCGGCTATTTCGCGGCGAGCGTGCCGCTTGCGCTGAAGGGCGGCGAGCGCCGCGTCGATTCGTGCATCGTCGTCACCGGCAGCCACAACCCGCCCGACTACAACGGCTTCAAGATGGTGCTGCGCGGCGCGGCGATCTACGGCGAGCAGATCCAGGCGCTGTACCGCCGCATCGTCGACGAGCGCTATGAAACGGGCAGCGGCGCGTTCGAGCAGTTCGATGTCGCCGATCAGTACATCGCGCGAATCGTGGGCGACATCAAGCTCGCGCGCCCGCTGAAGCTCGTCGTCGACGCCGGCAACGGCGTCGCGGGTCCGCTCGCGACGCGCCTGTTCAAGGCGCTCGGCTGCGAACTCGTCGAGCGCTTCACCGACATCGACGGCACGTTCCCGAACCACCATCCCGATCCCGCGCACCCGGAAAACCTGCAGGACGTGATCCAGGCGCTGAAGGATACCGACGCCGAACTCGGCTTCGCGTTCGACGGCGACGGCGACCGCCTGGGCGTCGTCACGAAGGACGGCCAGATCATCTTCCCGGACCGCCAGCTGATGCTGTTCGCGGAGGAAGTGCTGTCGCGCAACCCGGGCGCGCAGATCATCTACGACGTGAAGTGCACGCGCCATCTCGCGCAGTGGGTGAAGGCGAAGGGCGGCGAGCCGCTGATGTGGAAGACGGGCCATTCGCTGGTCAAGGCGAAGCTGCGCGAGACGGGTGCGCCGCTCGCGGGCGAGATGAGCGGCCACGTGTTCTTCAAGGACCGCTGGTACGGCTTCGACGACGGTCTCTACACGGGCGCGCGCCTGCTCGAGATCCTCGCGAAGACGGCCGATCCGAGCGCACTGCTCAATGCGCTGCCGGACGCGATGAGCACGCCGGAACTGCAGCTCAAGCTCGAGGAGGGCGAGAACTTCCGCCTGATCGAGAAGCTGCAGCAGGAAGCGAAGTTCGACGGCGCCGACGAAGTCGTGACGATCGACGGCCTGCGCGTCGAGTACCCGGACGGCTTCGGCCTCGCGCGTTCGTCGAACACGACGCCGGTGATCGTGCTGCGCTTTGAAGCGGAGACCAAGGAAGGGCTCGAGCGCATCCAGGCGGACTTCCGCCGCGTGCTGACGGCCGCGAAGCCGGACGTCGAGCTGCCGTTCTGAACCCCGGCGGCCTGCGGGCCGCCGCCGGTGCGACGACGGTAGAAGGATCGTCGCGCCATTCCCGAAAAGCGGCGCACGCTGACGGCGTGCGGCCGCTTTTTGCCTGTGTGCCTCCCCGGGCGCGATAAAATCGCGTCTTTATGCCTGTCGCCGGCTGTCCGCCGGCGTTTTTTCAGCGTGCAAAAGATCCTGATCGTGCGCGTGTCGTCGCTGGGCGACGTCGTGCACAACATGCCGGTGATCGCCGATATCCGGCGTCGCCATCCCGACGCGCAGATCGACTGGCTCGTCGAGGAGAGCTTCGTCGACCTCGTGCGGCTCGTCGACGGCGTGCGCGACGTGCTGCCGTTCTCGTTGCGCCGCTGGCGCAAGAAGCCGTTCTCGGGCGCGACGTGGCGCGAGATCCGCGCGTTCCGCAAGCGCCTCGCGGCCGAGCAGTACGACCTCGTGATCGACTGCCAGGGGCTCATCAAGACGGCCTGGGTCGCGAGCTGGGCGCGCGGCCCGCTCGCCGGCCTCGGCAATCGCACCGACGGCGCCGGCTACGAATGGCCGGTGCGCTTCTTCTATCGCAAGCGCGTGCCGATCGCGCCGCGCACGCACGTGGTCGAGCGTTCGCGCCAGCTGGTCGCGGCCGCGCTGGGCGACCCGGCGCCGACGCCGGCCGATCCGGTCGACTTCGGCCTCGATACGCGCGCGGCGGCGCGCGCGGTCGCGACGCTCGGCCTGAACCTGCCGGTGCCGTACGTGGTGTTCGTGCATGCGACGTCGCGCGCCGACAAGCAGTGGCCGGATGCCGCTTGGATCGAGCTCGGCCAGGCGCTCGTGCGGCGCGGCGCGTCGCTCGTGCTGCCGTGGGGCAACGACGCGGAGCGCGCGACCAGCGAGCGGCTCGCTCAGTCGTTCGGCGCGGCGGCGATCGTGCCGCCGAAGCTGTCGCTGCCGGCCGTCGTCGGCCTGATCGACGGCGCGGCCGCGACGGTCGGGGTTGATACAGGTCTGGTTCACATCGCGGCCGCGCTGAAGCGTCCGACGGTCGAACTGTACAATTTCGCGACGGCCTGGCGCACCGGCGGATACTGGTCGCCGAACGTCGTCAATCTCGGCACGGCGGGGCAGCCGCCGTCGATCGCGCAGGTGAAGGCGGCACTCGCGGGCTTCGGCCTGCTGTGATGCCCGTCATGCCTGTCCTGCCTGCCTTGCCTGTCACGCACGCGAACCGATCATGAGCGAATCCCAGATCATCGAAGTCCCGTCCGCCGACTGGAGCGGACACAACCTGTCGACGCCGCGCGAGCAGCTGCTCGCCGCGGTCGAGGAAGGCAAGGTGCTGTATTTCCCGCACCTGCGCTTCGCGATCGAAGGCGGCGAGGAAGCGTTGCTCGATCCGGCGCTCGCCGACCCGAAACGCAAGAACATCAGCCTCGCGCCGAACGGCGGCGCGCTCGTCGGCGTGCTCGGCGACAGCGTCACGCAATCGGCCGTGCGCGCACTGGTCGCGCGCTTCCAGCAGCAGGCCGGCACGCTCGTCGACGGCCTGTTTCCCGAATACCGCGGCAAGCTGCGCGTCGCGCCGACGAGCCTGCGGCTGATGCAGGTCGAGACGCGCCAGACATCCTGGCGCAAGGACGACAGCCGGCTGCACGTCGACGCGTTCCCGTCGCGGCCGAACTACGGCGAGCGGATCCTGCGCGTGTTCACGAACGTGAACCCGGCCGGCCAGCCGCGCGTGTGGCGCGTCGGCGAGCCGTTCGAGGACGTCGCGAAGCGCTTCCTGCCGAAGATCCGGCCGCAGTTGCCGGGCTCGGCGTGGCTGTTGAACCTGCTGCACGTGACGAAGTCGCCGCGCAGCGCGTACGACCACCTGATGCTGAACCTGCACGACGGGATGAAAGCCGATCTCGACTACCAGAAGACTTGTCCACAGCAGACGATGCCGTTTCCGCCGGGCAGCGTGTGGATATGTTTCTCCGATCAGACTTCGCACGCTGTGATGTCCGGCCAGTTCATGCTCGAGCAGACCTTCTTCCTGCCGGTCGACGCGATGGTGCGTCGCGAATGCGCGCCGCTCGGGATTCTCGAGCGCCTGCAGGGCAGGGCGCTGGTTTGAGCGCGCCTTTTCACCGACGCAATACGAGGGCTGCTGCATGCTGAGGGCGATCTATCGCGCGCTGTGGTGGCTCGTCGCGCCGATCGCGGTGATCCGGCTCCTCGTGCGCTCGCGCAAGGAGCGCGGCTATCGCGAGCACATCGGCGAGCGCTTCGGCCACGTCGCCGGCCGTTCGCCGGACGATCGCGCGCCGCTGATCTGGGTGCATGCGGTGTCGGTCGGCGAGACGCGCGCCGCGCAGCCGCTGATCGACGCGCTGATGCGCGCGCGGCCCGACGCACGCATCCTGCTCACGCACATGACGCCGAGCGGCCGCGCGACCGGCGAGCAGATCTTCGGCGAGCGCGTGCTGCGCTGCTACCTGCCGTACGACATGCCGGGCGCGGTGCGGCGCTTCCTGCGCGCCTGGCGGCCGACGCTCGGCCTCGTGATGGAAACCGAGGTGTGGCCGACGCTGGTCGACGAGTGCCGCCGCGCGGACGTGCCGCTCGTGCTGACCAACGCGCGGATGTCCGCGCGCTCGCATCGGCGCGCGGCGAAGTTCGGCGCGGCGACGCGCGACGTGTTCGGCGGATTCTCGCGCGTGCTCGCGCAGAGCCCGGCCGACGCGGAGCGGCTGACGTCGCTCGGTGCACGCAACGTGGCGGTGCTGGGCAACCTGAAGTTCGACATGACGACGCCGCCGGAACTGGCGGCGCGCGGCCACGCATGGCGCGACGCGATCGGCACGCGGCCGGTGTGGGTCGCGGCCAGCACGCGCGAGAACGAGGAGGCGCTGGTGCTGCAGGCGTTCGCCGCGATGAAGACGGCCGGTGCGCTGCTGATTCTCGTGCCGCGTCATCCGCAGCGCTTCGCCGAAGTGGAAGCGCTGGTCGCGCGCAATGGGTTCAAGTGCGTGCGGCGTTCGGTGTGGAGCGCCGACGCCGCGGCGCTCGCGGCCGGCCGACCGGCCGCCGAACCCTTGCCGGCCGACGTGACGGTGCTGCTCGGCGATTCAATGGGGGAACTCGGCGCGTACTATGCGGCCGCCGACGTCGCGTTCATCGGCGGCAGCCTGCTGCCGCTCGGCGGGCAGAACCTGATCGAGGCGTGTGCGGTCGGCGTGCCGGTGCTGATCGGCCCGCACGTGTTCAACTTCACGCAGGCGACCGCCGATGCGGTCGCGGCCGGCGCGGCGATGCAGGTCGCGGATCCGCTCGATCTCGCGCACGTGCTCGATGCGCTGTTCGCCGACCACGCGCGGCGCGTCGCGATGGGCGCGGCCGGCGCCGCGTTCGCGTCGCGCCATCGCGGCGCGACCGCGCGCTCGGTCGACGTGCTCGCGGCGCTGCTGCCGCCCGTCGAGCGCGGCGGGCGTGCGATGCACGGCGCGGCCGACGCATCCGACGACTGAGCGGGCGGCGCAAGGCCGTCCCCCGGGCCGACGTGGCGGCGGCATGTCGCCGCCGCGTCGCTCACACCGTCAGCAAGCCTTTCCTTTCGATGAACGCGACGACATCGGCGACGCCCTCGAGCGCCTTCAGGTTCGTCATCACGTAAGGCCGCTCGCCGCGCATCTTCTTCGTGTCGGACGCCATCACGTCGAGGTTCGCGCCGACGAGCGGCGCGAGATCCGTCTTGTTGATCACGAGCAGGTCGGACTTCGTGATACCGGGCCCGCCCTTGCGCGGAATCTTCTCGCCGCCGGCCACGTCGATCACGTAGATCGTCAGGTCCGACAGCTCGGGGCTGAAGGTCGCCGCGAGATTGTCGCCGCCCGATTCGATGAACACGATGTCGGCGTCGGGGAAGCGCGACAGCATGCGGTCGACAGCCTCGAGGTTGATCGACGCATCCTCGCGGATCGCCGTGTGCGGGCAGCCGCCCGTCTCGACGCCCATGATGCGTTCCTCGGGCAGCGCGCCCGCGACCGTCAGCAGGCGCTGGTCTTCCTTCGTATAGATGTCGTTCGTGATCGCGACGAGGTCGTAGCGCTCGCGCATCGCCTTGCACAGCATTTCGAGCAGCGTGGTCTTGCCGGAGCCGACCGGGCCGCCGATGCCGACGCGCAGCGGCGGCAGTTTCTTGGTGCGGCGGGCGGAGGAGGTTGCGGGTGCGTTCATGGCGTGGATCGGGTTCAGGAGCGGAACAACCGCGAATACTGGGTTTCGTGCCGCGCGGACAGGATGCCGAGCTGCGGCGCGAACGTGTTGATGGCGTCGGGCGGCGTCGCGAGCGCGCGGCGCACGGCCGCGTCGATCGCGCCGCGCAGCGCGACGATGATGCGCTGGCCGGCGAGCTGGCCGAGCGGCACCGCTTTCAGCGCGGCCGATGTCTGGTTCTCGACCCAGCCGAACGCGTATGCGGCGAGCGTGGCGTCGGCGCCGGCACCGTGTGCGGCGGCCGCGTATGCGAATGCGGTCGGCAGCGCGATCGGCGTGAGCGATGCGAGCGTCGCGCGGCGCGCGGCATCGCCCCATTCGAGCGACGCGCACAGTTGCGCGAGCGACCAGCCCATCTGCTCGGTCTCGCGGCGCAGCTCCGCCGATTCGCGGCTCGCGACGAACCATGCGTTCTCGCGCGCCAGCGCGTCGGCGTCGTGCGCGTGCCAGCGCGCGAGCTGGTGCGCGAGGAACGGCAGCTCGCCGTGTGCAAGCACGTCGGTCAGCCCGCTCGCGATCCAGTCGCGCGCGGTGTCGGCGTCGCGGATCAGGTTCGCGTCGAGCGCGGCTTCGAGTCCCTGCGAATAGCTGAACGCGCCGATCGGCAATGCGGGCGACGCGAGATGCAGCAGCGCGACAAGCTCAGTGGTGGTCATGACCGTGGTGGCCGTGCGAGCAGCCGGGACCATGCTGATGATCGTGATCGTGATCGTGATCGTGATCGTGATCGTGCGAGTGCGAGTGCGAGTGCGAGTGCGAGTGCGAGTGCGAGTGCGAGTGCGAGTGGCCGTGGTGTTCGCCGAAGACCTGCTGCGCGAGCGCGTAGTCCTCGGCGAACGTCGCATCGTGCCCGTGCTTGTGGCCGCCACCATATGCGCCGGCTTCCGGCTGGAACGGTGCGCTCGTTTCTTCGACCTGCGTGCCGAGCCGGCGCAGCATGTCAGCGAGCACCGGATCGGCTTCGAGCTTCAGGTAACCGTCGCCGATCTCGACCGGCGTGTGACGGTTGCCGAGATGATACGCGGCGCGCATCAGCGTGAGCGGGTCGGCCGCGCGCACCAGCAGCACGGTCTCGGAGGCAGCGGCGACGCGCACGAGCGCGCCGTCGTCGGCGACGAGCACGTCGCCGTCGCGCAGCACGGTGCCGCGCGGCAGCAGGACCGCGACGTCCTCGCCGGTGTCGAGCGTGGCCGCGAGGCGGCTCTTGCAGCGGGCGTCATAGGCGAGCGTGAGCGTCGGCGCGCGCGCGACGAGCGACGCGGCGAGCTTCACGTTCGGGGCAATGCGTTTGTCGAGGGTGCGCATGGAACGGAAAACCGGAAATCAGAACAGGAAATAGCGCTGCGCCATCGGCAGCACCGTCGCCGGCTCGCAGGTGAGCAGCTGGCCGTCGGCGATCACGTCGTAGGTTTCGGGATCGACGCTGATCGACGGGCGCCATGCGTTGTGGATCATGTCGGCCTTCGTCACGTTGCGGCAGTTGCGCACGGGCACGACGCGCTTCGCGAGCCCGTAGCGTTCGGCGATGCCCGCGTCGGCCGCCATCTGCGACACGAAGGTCAGCGACGTGCGCGCGAGCGCACCGCCGCGCGTGGCGAACATCTCGCGGTAGTGGACCGGCTGCGGCGTCGGGATCGACGCGTTCGGGTCGCCCATCTGCGCCATCGCGATCATCCCGCCCTTCAGGATCATCGACGGCTTGATCCCGAAGAATGCGGGCTCCCACAGCACGAGGTCGGCCCACTTGCCGGGTTCGATCGAACCGACTTCGTGCGCGATGCCGTGCGTGATCGCCGGGTTGATCGTGTACTTCGCGACGTAGCGTTTCGCGCGGAAGTTGTCGTTGCGCGCGCCGTCCTCGGGCAGCGCGCCGCGCTGCACCTTCATCTTGTGCGCGGTCTGCCAGGTGCGGATGATCACTTCGCCGACGCGGCCCATCGCCTGCGAGTCGGACGACAGCATCGACAGCGCGCCGAGATCGTGCAGGATATCTTCGGCCGCGATCGTCTCGCGGCGGATCCGCGATTCGGCGAACGCGAGATCCTCGGCGATCGACGGATCGAGGTGGTGACACACCATCAGCATGTCGAGATGCTCGTCGAGCGTGTTGATCGTGTACGGGCGCGTCGGGTTGGTCGACGACGGCAGCACGTTCGCTTCGCCGCACACCTTCAGGATGTCCGGCGCATGGCCGCCGCCCGCGCCTTCGGTGTGGTACGTGTGGATCGTGCGGCCCTTGAACGCGGCGACGGTCGATTCGACGAAGCCGCCTTCGTTCAGCGTGTCGGTGTGGATCGCGACCTGCGTGTCGGTATCGTCGGCGACCGACAGGCAGTTGTCGATCGCGGCGGGCGTCGTGCCCCAGTCTTCATGCAGCTTCAGGCCGATCGCGCCGGCCGCGATCTGCTCGACGAGCGGCTGCGGCAGGCTCGCGTTGCCCTTGCCGAGGAAGCCGAGGTTGATCGGCCAGCCGTCGGCCGCCTGCAGCATCCGCTCCATGTGCCACGGGCCCGGCGTGCAGGTCGTTGCGTTGGTGCCGGTGGCGGGCCCCGTGCCGCCGCCGAGCATCGTCGTGACGCCCGACGCGAGCGCTTCGTCGATCTGCTGCGGGCTGATGAAGTGGATGTGCGTATCGATGCCGCCGGCCGTCACGATCAGCCCTTCGCCGGCGATCACTTCGGTCGCCGCGCCGATCGCGATCGTCACGCCGGGCTGGATGTCGGGATTGCCGGCCTTGCCGATCGCGGCGATCCGGCCGTGCTTGATCGCGATGTCGGCCTTCACGATGCCCCAGTGATCGAGGATCACCGCGTTCGTGATGATCGTGTCGGGCACGTCGGCGGCCACGCGCTGCGACTGGCCCATCCCGTCGCGGATCACCTTCCCGCCGCCGAATTTCACCTCCTCGCCGTAGGTCGTGAAGTCGCGTTCGATCTCGATCAGCAGTTCGGTATCGGCGAGCCGCACGCGGTCGCCCGTCGTCGGCCCGAACATTTCCGCGTACGCGCGGCGGCTCAAGCGTAGTGTCATGTGCTGTTCCTGAAGAGCGGGGCGCGGCTTACAGCGGCCCCATCACCTTGCCCTGAAAACCATAGACGGCGCGTTCGCCGGCCAGCTCGACGAGCTCGACGGTGCGCGTCTGGCCCGGCTCGAAGCGCACGGCCGTGCCGGCCGCGATGTTGAGCCGGAAGCCGCGCGCGGCCGCGCGATCGAACGACAGCGCGTCGTTGACTTCGAAGAAGTGGTAGTGCGAGCCGACCTGCACCGGGCGGTCGCCGGTGTTCGCGACGACGAGCGAGATCGTCGCGCGGCCCGCGTTCAGTTCGTGCTCGCCGTCGTCGGTGAGGATTTCGCCGGGGATCATGCGTGCTACCTCGGTCACGGAATCGGGTGGTGGACGGTGACGAGTTTGGTGCCGTCCGGGAAGGTCGCCTCGACCTGGATGTCGGGGATCATCTCCGGCACGCCGTCCATCACGTCGTCGCGCGTGAGCAGCGTCGTGCCGTAGTGCATCACCTCGGCGACGGTCTTGCCGTCGCGCGCGGCTTCCATCAGCGCGGCGGTGATGAACGCGACCGCTTCCGGATAGTTGAGCTTCAGCCCGCGCGCGCGGCGGCGCTCGGCCAGCAGCGCTGCCGTGAAGATCAGCAGCTTGTCCTTTTCTCGGGGAGTCAGTTTCATGAAGGCAGTCGTTCAGGAAAACGTAATTTTTATCGGTGCGCGGGATGCCGGCGGGGCGCGGTTCATCGTAGCACCGCGCCGTTGTTCCTGCGTCGTGTATCCGATATGTAAGCAGCAAGGTGCGTGCCATGTCGGTGCGGCGTGCGGCGATGCGCGATCGTGGTGCGCGATGCATGGATCGTGGGCAACGCGGGCGTCGCTGCTGCGCCGAAACGGTGCGTGCCGGGCCGCGTGCTCAGGTCTGCCAGAGGCGCAGCGGTCGCGCGTCGACACCGTGCACGAGCGGGCGCAGGTGGAGCCAGCAGTCGGTGAAGTGACGCTGCAGCGCTTCCATCGACGTCGACACCGCGCGCACCAGCACGACGCCCGGCGTCACGCAGGTCGCGCCCGCGCGCAGCGTGTCGTCGAACGGCATCCGCGCGGCAAGCGTTTCGGCGAGCGCGGCATCGCACGCGGCGCCGGCCGCCCACAGCGTGCCGTACACGGGAAAGCCGGCGAGGCCCTGCAGCGAGCCGCGCAGCGGATCGTGTGCGTCGAGCAGCGCGCGCTCGGTCCACAGCGGCCGGCCGTCGGCATCGACGAGTGCCGAACCCGACACGATGCGGCCCGCCGACCACGTTTCGCCGGCCGCCTGCCGGCCGAGCTGCGTCGCGTCCCAGCCGATCGCGCTCGCGCCCGCGCCGAGCGTCACCGTGAAGTCCAGCGCGGCGTGGGCCGCGTCGAAGAACAGGTTGTTCTGCGGCAGCCAGTCGAGCTTCGCGTGCGCGCCGACCGTGATGCCGATGCGTTGCGTCGCGTCGAGGCCGTTCGACTTGTACCACTTGGTCGCGCCGGGCGTCGTCAGCACCGCGTGCGTACCGTCGCCGAGCGCGATGTCGATGTCGAGCCGGTCGCCGCCCGCGACGCCGCCCGGCGGGTGGACGATGACCGCGTGGCAGATCGCGTCGCCTTCCGGATACAGCGGCCGCTGCACGCGCAGCGGGCCGTCGTGCAGCCGATGGACGAGCGTCGTGCGCGCGCCGTGCCGTTCGAAGCCGAGTTCGAGACGGCCGCGCCACGACTTGGCGACGGCGGGGCGGGACAGCGGGGCGTGGGAATCGAGGGCGGACATCGGCGGGAAGCAGGGAACGGGCGCGGTGATCGAGGATGCTACCGCAACACTATACGCTTGGGTGTTCGGGTTGCCGAACGTGGCGAAGGGGAGCGGCGACGGCGCCGGCCATCGCGTGACATGCGTCGACCGTCGGCGCCACGCGTCGGCGCAATCATGCGCTGCGTGGCGCGCTACACCGCGATCAGCTCGCGCACGCCGTTCGTTTCCATGTCCCGCGCATCGCCGCCGGCGATGACCTCGCCGCGGCTCATCACCCAGTAATGGTCTGCGATCGAGCGCGCGAAGTCGTAATACTGCTCGACGAGCAGCACGGTCATCTTCGATTCGTCGACGAGCTGGCGCAGCGTGCGGCCGATGTCCTGGATGATCGACGGCTGGATGCCCTCGGTCGGCTCGTCGAGGATCAGCAACTGCGGCTCGCTCATCAGCGCGCGGCCGATCGCGAGCTGCTGCTGCTGGCCGCCCGACAGGTCGCCGCCGCGCCGGGCGCGCATGTCCTTCAGCACCGGGAACAGGTCGTAGATGCGGTCGGGCACTTTCGATGGCGCCTTGCGGCTTGCCGCGCCGACGAGCAGGTTCTCCTCGACGGTGAGCCGCGGAAAGATGTCGCGGCCCTGCGGCACGTACGCGAGACCGGCCGCGACGCGCGCATACGGCGGCAGTGCGCCGAGCGCGGTGCCGCGCCACGACACGCTGCCGCTCTTCGCGGCGACGACGCCCATCAGGCAGCGCAGCAGCGTGCTCTTGCCGACGCCGTTGCGGCCGAGCAGCACGGTGAGCTTGCCGTCGTCGGCGGCCAGCGTCACGTTGCGCAGGATGTGGCTGCCGCCGTAGTACTGGTTCAGTGCATCGATCTTCAGCATTGCGTCACCGTCCGAGGTAAGACTCGATCACCGCGTCGTCGCGCTTGACCTGGTCGAGCGTGCCTTGCGCGAGCACCGCGCCTTCGGCCATCACCGTCACGCGGCCCGTGTCGCCCGCGAGCGCCGCGACGAACTCCATGTCGTGCTCGACGACCATCATCGAGCAGGTGCCGCGCAGCGTGTTCAGCAGCTTCGCGAGTTCCATCGTCTCGTGGTCGGTCATCCCGGCCGCCGGCTCGTCGAGCAGCAGCAGGGCGGGGCGCTGCATCAGCAGCATGCCGATCTCGAGCCGTTGCTTCTGCCCGTGCGACAACTCGCCGGCCGCGCGATACGCGTCGCTTTCGAGGCCGATCAACGCGAGCGTCTCCTCGATCTTCGCCTGCGCCGCGCGGTCGAGCCGCGCGCGCAGCGACGCGAGCCAGCCCTTGTCGGTCTGCATCGCCAGTTCGAGGTTTTCCCACACCGGATGCTGTTCGAACACGGTCGGCTTCTGGAACTTGCGGCCGATCCCCGCGCGCGCGATCGCGGGTTCGTTCATTCGCGCGAGGTCGATGGTCTGGCCGAGAAACACCTTGCCCGCATCGGGCCGCGTCTTGCCGGTGATCACGTCCATCATCGTGGTCTTGCCCGCGCCGTTCGGGCCGATCACGCAGCGCAGCTCGCCCGCGTCGATCGCGAGCGACAGCTTGTTCAGCGCGCGAAAGCCGTCGAAGCTCACCTCGATATCCTCGAGGTAGAGGATCGTGCCATGCGACGTGTCGATGCCGGGCGGCGCCACGCGGCCCATCGATGCGCTGCCGCTGACGGCCAGCAGCTCGTCCTCGGGCGGTGGCGTGAACTGGTAGAGGGCGGTGCCGTTCATCCGCGTTTCCCCTTTGCGAGCAGCGTGTCGACGAGGCCCATGATGCCGCGCGGCAGCAGGAGCGGCACGAGCACGAAGATCAGGCCGAGAAAGAACAGCCAGTATTCGGCGAAGTACGCGGTAAAGAGGCTCTTCGCGCCGTTCACCGCGAATGCGCCGACGATCGGCCCGATCAGCGTGCCGCGCCCGCCCACCGCGACCCAGATCGCCATTTCGATCGAGTTGCCGGGCGACATCTCGCCGGGGTTGATGATGCCGACCTGCGGCACGTACAACGCGCCCGCGATCCCGCACAGCACGGCCGACAGCGTCCACACGAACAGCTTGTACGCGAGTGGGCTGTAGCCGAGGAACATCAGCCGCGTCTCGCCGTCGCGCACCGCGGTGACCACGCGCCCGAGCTTGCTGGTGACGATTGCGCGCGCAACGATGAACGCGAGCACGAGCGTCGCGAAGGTCAGCAGCAGCAGCACCGTGCGCGTGCCGGGCGACGTGATCGGAAACCCGGCGATGCGCTTGAAGTCGGTGAAGCCGTTGTTGCCGCCGAAGCCCGTCTCGTTGCGAAAGAACAGCAGCATCGCCGCGAACGTCAGCGCCTGCGTGATGATCGACAGGTACACGCCCTTCACGCGCGAGCGGAACGTGAAGAAGCCGAACACCCACGCGAGCACGGCCGGCACGAGCACGACCAGCGCGAGCGCCCACGCGAGATGCTGCGTGCCGCTCCAGTACCACGGCAGTTGATGCCAGTCGAGAAACACCATGAAGTCGGGCAGGTCGCTGCCGTACTTGCCGTCGCGGCCGATCTCGCGCATCAGGTACATGCCGATCGCATAACCGCCGAGCGCGAAGAAGAGGCCGTGGCCGAGGCTGAGAATGCCGCAGTAGCCCCACACGAGATCGAGCGCGAGCGCGGCGATCGCGTAGCACATCAGCTTGCCGGCGAGCGTCATCGCATACGCGGACAGATGGAACGCGCTCGACTCGGGCGCGACCAGCGCGGCGAGCGGCACGCCGATGCCGATCGCGACGCACAGCGCGACGAGCGCGAGCCATGCGCGACGCGACAGCAGCGCGGGGCGGGGCGGCAGGCCGAGCGCGAATTTTTCTTCCGCACGCGCGGCGGCAGCGGGCTTCGGCGCGTCGGCGATCGGCTTCGACAACGAATCGGTGATTGAAGTCATGTCAGGCCTCCGCGCTGCGTCCCTTCGGGGCGAACATGCCCTGCGGACGTTTCTGGATGAACAGCACGATCATCACGAGCACCGCGATCTTCGCGAGCACGGCGCCCCAGAACGGCTCGATCGCCTTGCTGACGAGGCCGAGCCCGAAGCCGCCGAGCACGGTGCCGGCGATCTGGCCGACCCCGCCGAGCACGACCGCCATGAACGAATCGATGATGTAGTTCTGCCCGAGGTCGGGGCCCACGTTGCCGATCTGCGACAGCGCGCAGCCGCCGAGGCCCGCGATGCCCGCGCCGAACGCGAACGCATACGCGTCGACGCGCGCGGTCTTCACGCCGACGCACGCGGCCATCCGGCGGTTCTGCGTGACCGCGCGCACGAACAGGCCGAGCCGCGTCTTCGTCAGCACGCCCCACGCGACGCACACGACCGCGAGCGCGAACGCGAGGATCGCGAGCCGGTTGTACGGCAGGATCAGGTTCTGCATCACGGTGACGCCGCCGCTCATCCACGACGGGTTCACGACCTGCACGTTCTGCGCGCCGAACAGCATGCGCGTCGCCTGGATCAGGATCAGGCTCACGCCGAAGGTCGCGAGCAGCGTCTCGAGCGGGCGGCCGTACAGGTGCCGCAGCACGAGCCGCTCCAGCACGACGCCGACCAGCGCGGCCGCCGCGAACGAAACGGGCACCGCGACGAGCGGATACCAGTCGAACGCGGCCGGCGCGTAGCGCTGGATCAGCGTCTGCACGACATAGGTTGCGTACGCACCGATCATCAGGAATTCACCGTGCGCCATGTTGATCACGCCGATCAGCCCGTACGTGATCGCGAGCCCGAGCGCCGCGAGCAGCAGCACGCTGCCGAGCGACAGGCCCGCGAACACGGTGCCGGCGATTTCGCCGCGGCGCTGCAGCGCGTGCAATGCGTCGAGGCCTTGCTGCGCGGCGTCGCGCACGCGCGCGTCGGGTTCCGTGTAGCTGCCGTCGGCATTCTTCGCGACGAGCGGGCGCAACTGCTCGATCATGTCGAGGTCGCGGCGCGCGGCCACCACCTGCACGGCTTCCAGACGCTTCGCCGGATCGGCGTCGTGCAGCGCGGCAATGGCCCACAGTGCGTCGAGGCGGCGCTTCAGCGCGGGATCGGTTTCCTTCGCGCGCGCGCGATCGATCATCGGCTTGAGCGCCGGGTCGGGCGACTTCAGCAGCGCATCGATCGCGTCGCGGCGCGCGGCGACGTCGGGCGACGCGAGTGCGAGGCCCGACAGCGCGCCGGCGATCTTCGTGCGCAGCAGGTTGTTCAGCATCACGGGCTGCGCGTCGCCGGCCGGCGTCGCGGCTTGCGTGAGCGCGTCGTGCGCGGTGTCGCCGGTCTGGATCAGCAGGCGGCCGTCGCCGGTCGCGAGCGCGTCGCCGCTCGACAGCGCATTGAGCAACGCGACGGCGCGCGGGTCGGCATCGGCGGCGAGACGGTCGACCGCGGCCGTCTTCGCGTCGAAGTCGTCGCCGGCGAGCGCGGCTGTATCGGCGGCCGTCAGGGCGAACGCGGCGCGCGGCAGTGCGCCCGCCAGCGCGGCACAGGCGACGACCGCGACGGCGGCGCGGCGAAAGCGTGTAGGCATCGGGAGATCCTGTCGGGCGTGGGAAAGCGGGTTCGTGCGGCGGTGCGCGTGCGATGCGTTACGGTGAGTACCGGCATTCGCGCACCGGCCTGCAAGCGGAGCGCCACGCCGGTGCGCCGCGCCCCGCATCGCATCAGGCCAGCGCCGCGCGCTGCCGGCGCAGGAACGCCGGGATCGAGCTGACGATGTCCGGCTTGCCCTGGTTGCCTGCGATGAACGGGCTCCACGGCTGCGCGCGCACCGCGGTCTTCGTCTTCCACACGACGTTGAATTGCCCGTCGCCGCGGATCTCGCCGATCATCACCGGCTTGTGCAGGTGATGGTTGCCGTCCATCGTGAGCGTGAAGCCCGAGGGGCCGGCCACCGTCTGGCCGATCATCGCGACGCGCACCTTGTCGACGTCGGTGCTCTTCGCCTTTTCGACGGCCTGCTTCCACATGTGGATGCCCACGTAGGTCGCCTCCATCGGATCGTTCGTCACGCGCTTCGCGCCGCCCGGCAGGTTGTTCGCCTTCACCCACGCGGCAAACTGGTCCTTGAACTTCGTGTTGGTCGGGTTCTTCACCGACATGAAGTAGTTCCACGCGGCGAGATGGCCGACGAGCGGCTTCGTGTCGATCCCGCGCAGCTCTTCCTCGCCGACCGAGAACGCGACCACCGGCACGTCGGTCGCCTTGATCCCCTGGTTGCCGAGCTCCTTGTAGAACGGCACGTTCGAATCGCCGTTGATCGTCGAGACCACGGTCGTCTTGCCGCCCTGGGCGAAGTTCTTGATGTTCGCGACGATCGTCTGGTAATCGCTGTGGCCGAACGGCGTGTAGACCTCCTGAATGTCGGCGTCCTTCACGCCCTTCGATTTCAGGAACGCGCGCAGGATCTTGTTGGTCGTGCGCGGATACACGTAGTCGGTGCCGAGCAGGAAGAAGCGCTTCGCGCCGCCGCCTTCCGCGCTCATCAGGTACTCGACGGCGGGGATCGCCTGCTGGTTCGGCGCGGCGCCCGTGTAGAACACGTTGCGCGACATTTCCTCGCCTTCGTATTGCACCGGGTAGTAGAGCAGGCCGTTCAGTTCCTCGAACACCGGCAGCACCGACTTGCGCGACACCGACGTCCAGCAGCCGAACACGCACGCGACCTTGTCCTGCGTGAGCAGCTGGCGCGCCTTCTCCGCGAACAGCGGCCAGTTCGATGCGGGATCGACGACCACCGGCTCGAGCTTGCGGCCCATCACGCCGCCGTTCTTGTTGATCTCGGCGATCGTCATCAGCGCCGTGTCCTTCAGCGACGTTTCGGAGATCGCCATCGTGCCCGACAGCGAATGCAGGATGCCGACCTTGATCGGGCCCGTGCCCGCATCGGCCGCGTGAGCGAACGGACTCTTGCCTGCCAGCGCGAGTGCACCGGCCATCGAACCGAACTTCAACAGACTGCGACGTTTCATCGGGATCCCCTTGTCATGTTGGATGTGCGTGCGCCGTGGCGGCGCCGGCATCGGAGTAACGCAAGGCATGTGCCAGTCGCGCCGATGCACGCCGGGCGTGCCTGTGAGGGACGGCGCGGGGCGCCGGCGCGGTGCGCATGACGCGTCGTGCAGCATGCGCGATCCGTTGCGGTGCGCTCGCACGGGCGCAAATGGTGCACGGCGGGCGCCCGTGTTCGAGCGCGTGCGTCACACGTCGACGGAAGTGCGGCGCGTGATCGATGCGCACGCATCCGGTCGTGTCGTGTCGGCGTCGCGTGCACACGGCTTGGTCACGAAGTGCCAGGGGGAAGGGCGTGGCGCTCCGCTCGACGGGTGCGTTGCCCGGGTTCTCGCCGCCTCGCGTCATCGAGCGGACGCGGATGGCCGGCGTGCGGAAACAAACGGAAGAGGATGGAACGGTGCAGCAGAAACGCAAACGGGCGCGCCATGCGCGCCCGTTCGGCGGGACTGGAGCGATCGGCTATTACTCGCCGGTCGCCGTGGCGGCGCGCGATGCGCCGCCGGGAAGGTCAGTAACGCGGTACGGACGGATCGACGTCACGCGACCACGCGTCGATGCCGCCCTGCAGGTTGTACAGCTTCGTGAAGCCGCGCGATTCGAGGAACATCGCGACTTGCGCGCTGCGCATCCCGTGATGGCACACGCAGACGATTTCCGCTTCGTCGTCGAGCTCCTCGCTGCGCGCGGGGATCTGCTGCATCGGGATCGACACGCTGCCGGCGATCTGCGCGGTCGAGATTTCCCACGGCTCGCGCACGTCGAGCACGACCGGCGCGGGGCGCGCCGGATCGCGAAGCCATTCCGCGAGCATCGCGGGCGTCAGGATCTGCATGGGGCCGCCGCTCAGAACTTGAAACGCGACGGTTCGATCGCGTTGACGAGGTGGTCGACGTAGGTTTCGAATACGTCGGCGACGCGGTACTGCTTCTCGTCGATGCGCGTGATGACCTGCGCCTTCATCACCGGACGGCCGCCGACGAACGCCGACAGGCGGCCGCCGATCTTCAGCTGTTCGAGCATCTGCTGCGGCACGACCGGCAGGCCGCCCGCGACGCAGATCACGTCGTACGGCGCCTTGTCGGGCCAGCCGAGCGAGCCGTCGCCGAGCGCGACTTCCGCGTTCGTCACGCCGTCGTTGCGCAGGTTGTCGGCCGCGAACTTCGCAATGGCCGGATCGATCTCGACGGCCGTCACGTGCTGCGCGCGATGCGCGAACAGCGCGGCCAGGTAGCCCGAACCCGCGCCGATCACGAGCACGTTCTCGTGCTTCTTGACCGCCAGTTCCTGCAGCACGCGCGCTTCGACGCGCGGGAACAGCATCTTGCTGCGGCCGCCGGGCAGCGGCAGCTCGAGGTCGGCGAACGCGAGATCGCGGTGTTCGGGCGACACGTAGTGTTCACGCTTGACGATCGACAGCAGGCCCAGGACGTCCAGATCCAGCACGTCCCACGGCCGGATCTGTTGTTCGATCATGTTGAAACGCGCGTTTTCGATATTCATGGTGTGGTCACGCAGCCAGGTCGGCCATCAGCGGGGATAGAGAAACTTCGTGATTGTACCAAACGGGGCGGCGGCGAAGCCTTCAGACGGCCTGCAACAGACCTTTACGCCTTGCTCTTCTTGATCTGCGCCTCGAACGCGAGGTCGAGCTTGCTCGCCTTGCGCGGCTTTTTGGGGCCGAATTCGTCGACGAACCTGACGAATTCGTCGAGCGGCAGCGGCTCGCTGCGTTTCTCGGCGGTGCCGCCGGAGCGGTCGACCAGGTAGAACAGGCCGCCCGCCATCGCGACGGCGGCGAACTGCGGGTTGCCGGAACGGGTCTTGAGGCGTTCGACCGCGTGGGTTGCTTTGGTGGTGCGCATCGTGCGGGTTCTTGCAGGGGCGTGGAGCTCCTTACTTTATCAAACCGGCCGCCCGCATGCGGCCGTGCGGTGTCAGACGGTGCGCGAGTAGCGCTGATGCGGCGTCTGGCCGAGGTACGCGTCGAACGCCATCGCGATGTTGCGCACGACCATCCGGCCGGCCGCATGGATCGTCAGGCGGTCGCCGGCGACGGTCAGCAGGCCGTCCTGCTCGAACCCGCGCAGCGCGTCGAGCTCGCGCGCGAAGTGATCGGCGAAGCGGATCCCGTGCGCCGCCTCGATATGCGAGAACGGCAGTTCGAGGTTGCACATCAGCTGCGTGATCACGTCGCGGCGCAGCCGGTCGTCGGGCGTGAGCCGCACGCCGCGCGCGATCGGCAGCCGGCCCGCGTCGAGCGCGGCGCCATAGGCCGGCAGGTCCTTCGCGTTCTGTGCGTAGACGTCGCCGACCTTGCCGATCGACGACACGCCGAAGCCGATCAGGTCGGTATCCGCGCGCGTGCTGTAGCCCTGGAAATTGCGTTGCAGCGTGCCGTTGCGCTGCGCGCGCACGAGTTCGTCGGAAGGCCGCGCGAAGTGGTCCATCCCGATGTACACGTAGCCGGCCTGCGTCAGCATGTCGATCGCGAGGCCGAGCAGTGCGATGCGCGTTGCGGGCGGCGGCAGCGTCGCGTCGTCGATCTGCCGCTGCATCTTGAACAGGTGCGGCATGTGCGCGTAGCCGAATACCGACAGGCGGTCCGGCGCGAGCTCGATGATCGTCTCGAGCGTGCGCGCGAACACGGCGACCGTCTGGTGCGGCAGCCCGTAGATCAGGTCGACGCTGACCGATTGGAAGCCCGTCGTGCGCGCGGCCGACAGCAGGTCGGCCGTCATCGCGAGCGGCTGGACCCGGTTGATCGCCTGCTGCACGACCGGATCGAAATCCTGCACGCCGAGGCTCAGCCGGTTGAAGCCGATGTTGCGCAGGTGGACGAGCGTCGCGGGCGTGACCGTGCGCGGGTCGATCTCGATCGAGAACTCGGCGTCGGCGTCCGGCGCGAGTGCGAAATGTTCGCGGGTGGCCGCCATCAGCTCGGCCGTTTCGTCGTCGGACAGGAAGGTCGGCGTGCCGCCGCCCCAGTGAAGCTGCGTGACCGGGCGCGCGGGATCGAACAGCGCGGCCTGCAGCGCCAGTTCGCGCTTCAGTTGCTCGAGATACGGGCGCGCGCGGCGGCGGTTGTTGGTCGCGATCTTGTTGCAGCCGCAATAGAAGCAGGCCGTATTGCAGAACGGGATGTGAAAGTACAGCGACAGGTCGCTCGCCGACGCGCCGGGATCGCCCGCGGCGCGCACGTAGTCGGTCGGGTCGAATTCGTCGCGGAACTGCAGCGCGGTGGGGTAGGACGTATAGCGCGGCCCGTTCGCACCGTACTTCGCGAGCAAATCGGGACGGAACAGTGTGTCGGCAGAACCGGAACTCATGATGGTCTCGCGCTTTTTGGATGCTTTGGAGTATATGAACGCGCGTTCCGGCTGCATTGTGTAATAACGTCGCAGCCGGCGGTGGCACAATGCGCGGTGGGCTGCCGCACGCTGCGTCCGGTTGCCGCACCGTTTTTTTTGTTGTTCGTGAGAGAGCCGAGTGTCCGTCGAAATGCCTGTCCGTCCGGCGCCCGCCGAGGTCCCGCCGCCGCATGCGTGCCGCGAGGGGTGCGGCGCATGCTGCATCGCGCCGTCGATTTCCTCGCCGATTCCGGGGATGCCCGACGGCAAGCCGGCCGGCGTGCGCTGCGTGCAGCTCGGCGACGACCTGCGCTGCCGGATCTTCGGCCGGCCCGAGCGGCCCGCGTGCTGTTCCGGGCTGCAGCCGTCCGCCGAGATGTGCGGTGCGTCGCGCGACGACGCGCTCGCGTGGCTGACGCGCCTCGAGATCGCGACGCAGCCGTCGCCCGGCGCGGCCCGCTGACGCGCTGCCCGCGCTGTCGTTTGCCGGCACGCGCATGGAACCGGCGACGCGCGTCGAAGCACTAACTTGGGTCCCCGGCGCCACATGGGGCGGAGCCGATAACCGGACTGCCGCTTCGCCCGATACAGGAGATTGTTCAGCATGACCGCATCTTGCACGCCTGGCCGGCGCCGCTTCCTCGCCGCTTGCGCCGGCGCCATCGGCGTGTCGGTATCGCTCGCCGCCTGCGCGTCGACGTTCCCGTTCATTCCCGATCACTACACGTTCTCGCGCGGCGACGTGCAGAAGGCCGTCGCGCGCAAGTTTCCGTACCAGAAGACGGTCGCGCAGGTCGTCGACGTGTCGCTGGCGAATCCGGCCGTCAACCTGCTGCCCGACCAGAACCGCGTCGCGGTGCAGCTCGATGCGCATTTCGCGAGTCCGTTCCTGAGCGAACCGGTGAGCGGCAAGTTCACCGTGTCGGGCCAGCTGGCCTACGACGCGCCGAGCCGCTCGGTCGTGCTGAAGGCGCCGGCCGTCGACAGCCTCGTGCTCGACGGCAACGCGCAGATGTACGCGCAACAGGTCGGCGCGGCCGCCGGCCTGCTCGCGACGCAGGTGCTGACCAACTATCCGATCTATACGTTCAAGCCCGAGCAACTGCAATTTGCCGGCGTGAACTACGAACCCGGTACAATTACGATTCTTACAAACGGCATACGCGTGGCGATCGTCGAAAAGTGACGGCGCACCGCGCGGCCGGGTGGGCCGCGGCGGTGACGCGGCCCTTTCTTTCGACTACTTCGGAGTTGGGCCACGGATGGACTGGATCCTGATCTGCAAGGCATTGATCCTCGGCGTCGTCGAGGGGCTGACGGAATTCCTCCCGGTGTCGAGCACCGGCCACCTGATCGTCGCGGGCAGTTTCCTGAATTTCAACGATGCGCACGCGAAGACCTTCGACGTCGTGATCCAGTTCGGCGCGATTCTCGCGGTCTGCTGGGAATACCGGCAGCGGATCGTGTCCATCGTGTCCGGGCTGCCGAGCCGGCCCGACGCGCAGCGCTTCACGCTGAACGTCGTGATCGCGACCATTCCCGCGATCGCGCTCGGCCTGCTGTTCGAGAAGAAGATCAAGGCCGTGCTGTTCTCGCCGGTGCCGGTCGCATTCGCGCTCGTCGTCGGCGGCGCGATCATCCTGTGGGCCGAGGCGCGGCAGCGCGAACGCAGCGAGCCGCCGCGCGTGCAGTCGGTCGATGCGCTCACGCCGCTCGATGCGCTGAAGGTCGGCCTCGCGCAATGCTTCGCGCTGGTGCCGGGCATGTCGCGCTCCGGCTCGACGATCATCGGCGGGATGCTGTTCGGCCTCGACCGGCGCGTCGCGACCGAATTCTCGTTCTTCCTCGCGATTCCGATCATCTTCGGCGCGACGCTCTATGAAACCGTCAAGGACTGGCAGGCATTCACGGTCGACTCGCTCGGCCTGTTCGCGCTCGGGCTGGTTGCCGCGTTCGTCAGCGCGTTCGTGTGCGTGCGCTGGCTGCTGCGCTTCGTCGCGACGCACGACTTCACCGTGTTCGCGTGGTACCGGATCGCGTTCGGCCTGTTCGTGCTGCTGGTGGGCTACAGCGGGTGGCTGAACTGGGCGTGATGCCGGTGCGGGGGCGCAGGTGCTCCCGACAGATGGATGAAGAACGGCCCGATCGGCAAGATGCCGGTCGGGCCGTTTTTCATGGCGCGGCGCGCAGCGTGCGCCATGCCGCCGCGAGCCGTGTTCAGCCGGCGCGCTTGCGGAACACCAGGTCCCACACGCCGTGGCCGAGCCGCAGCCCGCGCCGTTCGAACTTCGTGACGGGGCGGTAGTCGGGGCGCGGCGCGTAGTCGGCGGCCGTGTTCTCGAGCGTCGGTTCGGCGCCGAGCACTTCCAGCATCTGTTCCGCGTAGTTCTGCCAGTCGGTCGCGCAATGCAGGTACGCACCTGGTTTCAGGCGCGATGCGAGGTGCGCGACGAGCGGCGGCTGGATCAGCCGGCGCTTGTGGTGACGCGCCTTGTGCCACGGATCCGGGAAGAAGATGTGCACGCCGTCGAGGCTTTCCGGCGCGAGCATGTGCTCGAGCACTTCGACCGCGTCGTGCTGGATGATGCGGATGTTCGGCAGCTCCTGCTCGCCGATCAGCTTCAGCAGCGCGCCGACGCCCGGCTCGTGCACCTCGACGCCGAGGAAGTCGTCGCCCGGGCGATGCGCGGCGATTTCCGCGGTCGACGCGCCCATCCCGAAGCCGATTTCCAGGATGCGCGGCGCGCGGCGGCCGAACACGGCGTCCCAGTCGGGGATTTCAGCGGCGTACGGCACGACGAATCGCGGGCCCAGATCGTCGAGCGCGCGGCGCTGGCCGGTCGACACGCGGCCGGCGCGCGTCACGAAGCTGCGGATGCGGCGTCGGTGCAGCGGATTGACTTCGTCGGCGCCGTCGGCGGCTTCGTCGGGAAGGGCGGCGTCGTCCGGCGGCAGGCCGGCTTCGTTCGGATCGTCGTGCATCATCGGTGACAGAGAAAGGCTTGGTTCGGGCGCGGGCCCGTTACGCCCGCTACGCGCAGCGGTGCTGCCGGATGGACAGGCAGATGGTACAAAAAAGCCGCCTTCGACGAGGCGGCTCTTGCGCAGGCTGCCGAGCAGCCGAAGGTGGAGCGGGCGATGGGAATCGAACCCACGTCATCAGCTTGGGAAGCTGAGGTAATGGCCATTATACGACGCCCGCAGAACGGGTAATTCTACAGGGTTTGGCGCGGATGTTGCAAGCGAGGCGTTTTGAGGCGTTTTGGCCGCCCGCCTTGAAACCGGCGTGGCCCGGTGGCGGTGCGATCGATCGCCGGTAACGAGCGTCAAGGATCGGTCTGCAGCGGTCCGTCAACGCAAGGCCGTCCGGAAAATGCGCTGGCGGCGCGCCCGCATGCGGGCACGTGTCGAAAATGGACGAGTCGGTGTCGGACGCATACAAGCTGCGGTGCAGCTTTCGAACTAACGTGACAGACCTCTTACCCGATCGTTAGTCTGGAGCTGACATGTCCGATTTCATCACCGTTCTGCGCAAAACCTGCCCGACCCCGGTCGTCGACGCGACCAAGTGGAAGCGCATCGGCGGCGATCCGCACACCGTGAACCTCAACGCCTACGTCTCCAAGGACGGCAGCAAGATCATGGGCACCTGGATCTGCACGCCGGGCAAGTTCGAGGTGAACTACGAGAAATGGGAGTACTGCCACTTCCTCGACGGCTACTGCATCATCACGCCGGAAGGCGAGGAGCCTGTGCACCTGAGGGCCGGCGACGTGTTCGTGATCGAACCCGGCATGAAAGGAACGTGGGAAGTGGTGGAGACGGTGCGCAAGTACTTCGTCTTCGCCTGAGCGTGTGGATCGGTTCGGGCTGCGCCAACGCGCCGGTCGCACCGACGCGTTGAGCCGCACCTTCAGCCGATACCGACGAACAGCGGATTCAGCCGGGGATCGCCAGCAGCGAACCCCGGCCCAACAAAATAAAACGCGTTCCGGGTCGGAAACAGCTCCCGAGCGTGGTCGCACGCCCGGCCGGTTCCACTATCGCGCGGATCGCGCCGGGTGACGCGCTGTTCACCCGCCTGTTCACCGGCAGCGACATGTTTCGCATGCGATGCCGATCGGCGCGGCGGTGCCGCGGTACAAGCGTAAATCGTGGGGGCGCCATTGGATCTCGGCGCGCGTTGCCGAGGCCGCGCATGGCCGACGCGCAAGTGCACGTGTCACGCGCCTCGCGCATGACGGAGCACGCGTTCGCACACCGATGCGGTACGGCGCGATTCGGATGCTGTCGCTCAAGCCGCATGACTTCACGGCATCGCGACGATCGCGAGCCTGCAGGGTATCGCGCAAGCGCCTATGATGCAGCGATCCGCCCGTCACGCCGGCTGCCGCGCGTGCATGGCCCGCGAACGCCGAACGTTTTCCCGGAACCCCGACCATGCGCATCACCGACATCCGCGAGCAGGCGATCCCGGTTTCCCGCTATGCCGATCCGGCGATTCCGTCGGGCGGCCTGACGACGAGCGTCGTCGCGATCGTCACCGATGTCGTGCGCGATGGCCGGCCGGTCACGGGCTATGGCTACGCGTCGGTCGGCCGCCATGCGCAGGGCGGGCTGATTCGCGAACGGTTCGCGCCGCGTCTGCTGGCCGCCGCGCACGCCATCGCCGACGATGCCGGCACGAATCTCGATCCGTTTCGCGCATGGCGCGCGATGATGGCGGGCGAAAAGCCCGGCGGGCACGGCGAACGCTGCGTCGCGGTCGGCGTGCTCGACATGGCGATCTGGGATGCCGCCGCGAAGATCGCGGGCCTGCCGCTCCATCGCTTCGTCGCCGACCGGCTCGCGCGCGACGCGGCGCCCCGCGTGCGCGTCTACGCGGGCGGCGGCTACCGCTATCCGCACGACGATCTCCCGCACCTGTCGGACGAGATGCGCCGCATCGCCGATCTCGGCTACACGCACGCAAAGATCAAGATCGGCGGCCCGGATATCGACCAGGACACACGCCGCGTCGAAACCGCCGCGGCCTGCCTTGCCGACAGCTCGCATCTCGCGGTCGACGCGATGAACGCGTACGACGCGACGAGCGGCCCCGCTGCCGCCGCGCGGCTGGCCCCGTTCGAACTCTGGTGGTTCGAGGATCTGTGCGACCCGCTCGACCTGCCGCTTCACGCGGACCTGACTGCGCAATACACGCCGCCGGTCGCGGCCGGCGAGGCGTTGTTCTCGCTCGCGGAAGCGAAGCTGCTCGAGCGCTACGGCGGCCTGCGCCCGGACCGCGACGTCCTCGTGTTCGATCCGGTGCATTGCTATGGCCTGCCGGGCTACCTGCAGATCGTCGACCATTTCGTGTCGAACGGCTGGCGGCGCGATGCGTTCTGGCCGCATGGCGGTCATCTGTTCTCGCTGCACGTCGTGTCGGCGCTCGGGCTCGGCGGCGCGGAAGTCAGCCCGTTCGCGTTCCATCCGTTCAGCGGGCTGGCGGACGGCGCAACGGTCGACGCCGGCTACACGCCCGTGCCGCAGGCGCCGGGCATCGGTTTCGAGCTGCATGCCGATGCCTGTCGCGCGTTTCGCTCGGTCGCGGGCCGCTGACCGGCGCCGCCGGTGTCAGCGCGCGTCGATCGCGAAGCGGGCCGTGCATGCTTTGGCGGGCCGGCTTGGCGCGGATGCCGCCGTCAGCCGATCGCGTGCACGCCGACCAGCAGCAACGCGCCGACGACGATCAGCAGCAACGCATGAATGCGCGTGCCCATCACGCACACGGTCGACCCGACCGCGATCGCCCGCGCGGCCCAGCCGCCGTCGAGCGCGCGCAGCAGCACCCAGACCGACGCGAGGATCATGCCGGCCGCGACCGGGCGCAGGCCGGCTTCGAGTGCGATCTGCCAGCGTGCGCCCTGGTGCCGCCGCCACAGATGCGCGACGCCGTAGATCAGGAACGCGGTCGGCCCGAACAGCGCGAGCGTCGCGATCACCGCGCCCCAGAAGCCCGCCACCTGCCAGCCGATCAGCGTCGCGAGCAGCGAGCCGGGGCCGGGTGCCATCCGCGCGATCGCGAAGTCGTTCACGAACTGCGTGGCCGTCATCCAGTGATGCACGTCGACGACCTGCCGCTGGATGTCGGCGATGATCGCCTGTCCGCCGCCGATCGTCGCGATCGACAGCGGCGCGAATACGCCGAACAGGGCGGCGTAGCGTGACGGGGCAGTCATCGTTCGGCGCTCCCGCCGGTGGCGGCGCCCGCACGGCGGTATTCGAGCGCGACGCTCAGCGTGCCGCCGATCAGCACGGTCCAGACGAGCGGCCAGTGCAGCACCGCCACCGACACGAACGTGAGCGTCGTCACCGCGAACGGCAGCGCGCGGCGCGGCAGCCGGCGCACCGCGGTGATCGCCATCGAGATCGACAGCCCGATCGCCGCGGCGGCCGCGCCCGCGAGTGCGACATGCGTGAGCGGAAAACGCGTGAGCGTCGAGAACGCGACGCCGAACAGCACGATCAGCACGGCCGGCGGTGCGATGATGCCGGTGAAGCCGGCCACCGCGCCGCGCCATCCGGCCAGCCGGTAGCCGATCCAGATTGAGAGGTTCTTCACGTTGACGCCCGGCAGCGCCTGCGACAGCGCGAGGCCGTTGAGGAACGCCTCTTCGTCGAGCCAGCGCCGCTCGTGCACGAAGTCGCGCATCATGCGCCCGCTCAGCCCGCCGCCGAAGCTGGTGAGGCCGATTTGCGCGAACGCGATGAACAGGGCGAGGACGCCGGGGGGCGGGGCAGCGCCGTCGGGCGGCGCGGGTGCGATCGGGGTGGCGGGCGAAGACATCGGACGGACAAGGCGCGGCGGGTGGGCAGTCGCCCATGGTAGCAAGCGGTGCCTGTCAGCACGCTGACATCGGGCCGGCGAGGATGCTTGTGCAACGACGTCGGCGCGGCCGCCGAAACCGGCGCGCGGCTAGGCCCGCACGACCGTCACGCCCGCGGCCTCGATCGGCTCGGTCAGCGCCGCATCGGTTTCCCGTTCGACCACGATGGCCTGTGCGAGCGCGAGCTCGCCGATCACGAACTGCGACGCCGCACGCAGCTTGGATTGCGACGCCAGGACGATCGTCTCGCCGGCTCGCGCGGCCAGCGCGCGCTTGATCGCCGCTTCCTCGAAGTCGCCGGTGCTGAGCCCCGCGACCGGATGAACGCCCGTGACGCCCATGAAATACAGGTCGGCGTGGATGCGCGCGATGCCTTCCATCGCCGCGGCGCCCACCGCGACGATCGAATGCTTGTACAACCGTCCGCCGATCAGGATCACGTCGATCGACGGATGCGCGGCCAGCGCGACGGCGACGCTCGGGCTGTGCGTGACGATCGTCGCGCGCAGGTCGGGCGGCAACTGGCTGACGAGCAAGGCCGACGTCGTGCCGCCGTCGACGATCACGACCTGTCCCGGCACGATCATCTGCGCGGCCCGGCGTGCGATACGCCGCTTTTCCGCCGTGTCGAGCGTCTCGCGCTGCGCGAACGGCGCGACGGCCGGCGACGCCGGCAGCGCGCCGCCGTGCACGCGTTGCAGCAGGCCTTCGGCCGCCAGCTCGCGCAGGTCGCGGCGCACGGTGTCCTCGGACACGCCGAATTGCGCGCTCAGTTCGACAGCCAGCACCTGGCCGTCGCGGGCGAGCGCGTCGAGGATCGCTTTCTTGCGTTGGGTCGTCAGCATCGTGTTTGCACGAAATTTCTTGAAATTGCACGAATATGCACGTTACCATGAGTGCCATCACTTGTCGAATGGGAGGCCGCCATGGCCGCAACGCGGGACCGCGTCCGCATCGTCGATACGACGGTGCTGTCCGATGACTGGTATGTGCTGAAGAAGGTCACGTTCGATTTCCTGCGCCGCGACGGCACGTGGCAGCGCCTCAGCCGCGAAACCTACGATCGCGGCAACGGCGCGACCATCCTGCTGCGCAACGCGGCGACGGGCGACGTGCTGCTCACGCGGCAGTTCCGGATGCCGGCGTTCGTCAACGGACACGACGGGATGCTGCTCGAAGCCGCCGCGGGCCTGCTCGACGACGCGACGCCCGACGCACGCATCCGTGCCGAGGCCGAAGAGGAAACCGGCTATCGCGTGCGCGGCGTGCGCAAGGTGTTCGAGGCGTTCATGAGCCCGGGCTCGGTGACGGAGAAGCTGCATTTCTTCGTCGGCGAATACGATGCGTCGCTGCGCACGGGCGACGGCGGCGGGATCGCGGAGGAGGGCGAGGATCTCGAGGTCGTCGAGATGCCGCTGCACACGGCGCTGGATGCCGTCGAGCGCGGCGAGATCGTCGACGCGAAGACGATCATGCTGCTGCAGTACGTCGCGCTGCGTGAACCCGCGGGCGGGCGCGCAACGACGGGATGAGGCCGCGGCGCGGCACTCGAACGGGCGTATGATCGCGCGACGCCATTCGTACACCGTTCGACGCTACCGCTGCGCCATCATGCCGATTTCCGATTCGCCCGACTCCATCGGTTCCGCCGATTCCAATGCCGCTGCCGCGCCACTGCCGGCGCATCTGGTCGCGTCCGCCGTCGAGGCGCTCGCGCGGGCCGATGCGCTGCTCGTGACGGCCGGCGCCGGCATCGGCGTCGATTCGGGGCTGCCCGATTTCCGCGGCACGGACGGCTTCTGGCGCGCGTATCCGGCGCTGCGCCACGAGCGTTTCGAATTCCACGAGATCGCGTCGCCGCAGGCGTTCCGCGCGCATCCGCAGCTTGCGTGGGGCTTCTACGGGCACCGTCTCGAACTCTACCGTCGGACGGTGCCGCACGCGGGCTTCGCGATCCTGCGGCGCTGGATGGACGCGATGCCGAACGGCGGCTTCGTGCTGACGAGCAATGTCGACGGCCAGTTCCAGAAGGCCGGCTTCGATCCGGCGCGTGTCGTCGAGATTCACGGTTCGATTCATTCGATGCAATGCCTGCGACCCTGCTCGGACGACACGTGGGACGCCGCGCCGTTCACGCCCGACGTCGACGCAGCCGCGTGTCGGCTGGTCGGCGAGTTGCCGCGCTGCCCGCGGTGCGGCGGCCTCGCGCGGCCGAACATCCTGATGTTCGGCGACCACGGCTGGCTCGGCGAACGCTACGACGCGCAGGAGCGGGCGCTGCACGACTGGATCGCGCAGGCAGGACGGGTGAGCGTCGTCGAGATCGGCGCGGGCACCGCGATTCCGACCGTGCGGCTGCTGAGCGAACGGCTCGGCGCCGACGTGATCCGCATCAACGCACGCGAAGCCCATGCGCGCCGCGCGGACGTGATCGGGCTGAAGGGCGGCGCGCTCGCGACGCTCGCCGCGCTCGACCGCGCGTGGCACGGGGGTTGAACGCCGCACCCCGGTACGGGCTGCGTTCGCCCGTTGCGGTTGGCCGACGAGCGCCTGCACGAGTGCCGGGGCTTGTCGCACGGCACGGCGATTGAACGCCGCACCCCGGCACGGCCTGCGTTCACCCGTTACGGCTGGCCGACGAGCGCCTGCACGAGTGCCGGTGCTTGCGGCGAACCGAGGCCGGTCACGTAGTCGTAGCCGCCCGCGGCGTTGCAGATGCTGCCGCAGCTGCCGTTGGACCCGGTCGTGACGTCGTGATAGTCGCTGCCGTAGGCGTTTTTCCCGACCGTATAGAGCGTGTTGTAGGTACCGCTCAACGGGCTTTTGCCGGCCGCCGCGCGCAGCGAATTCGCGATCGCGACGAGTGCCGACCATTGCGGCGCGCCTGCGCTGGTGCCGCCGACCTGGAACCAGCCCGCCTGCCCCTGGTAGGTGACCGAGTCGTACACCGCGAAACCGCTGGACGGGTTCGCGTCGTAGCTGACGTCGGGCACGCCGCGCTTGCCGGCGACCGGCACCGGCCAGGCGGTCTGGCCGGCCGGTTCGCCCTCGACGGAACTCACGCCGCCGCCGCTGCCGCTCCACGCGGCCTCGCCGACGTAGGCGCCGGATACGTCGGTGGACAACGTCGTGCCGCCCACCGCCACCACGTACGGCGACGCCGCCGGGTACTCGGTGCCGGTGCCGCTGTCGCCGGACGACGCGACGAACGTGACACCCGATACGTTGAAGTGGCTGTCGAAGCCGGTTTCGCTGTTGAACTCGTTGCCGCCGAAGCTCATCGACACGACCGACGCGCCGCGCTTGACCGCGACGTCGACCGCGGCCATCAGGTCGTTGAAGCTGGCCGACGCGGCCTCGACGAGCACGATTCTCGCCTTCGGTGCGATCGCATGCACCCATTCGACGTCGAGCGATATCTCGAGCGCCCAGCCCGAATCGGCCCTGGGCCGCGCGCCGCGTGCATATACCTTGGTGAAGCAGCCGTTCGCCGTGGTGCAGGCCGGCAACGAGAACGCGTTGCTGAACACGCCGAGATCGGACTCGATCCGCGGGTCGTCGTATGCGTCGACGATCGCAACGACCATCCCGTCGCCCTGGTTGGCGATCGTGTCGAATCCGTACGCGTGCCGGGTGAGCGCCGGCGTGAGGCCGGCCACCGTGGCCGTGCTTGCGCGCGGTTTCGTATGGAACGGCGGACGGGCGAATCCCTTGGGTGCACGGGCGCCCTCGACGTAGGGCGGCGGCCCGTTGTCCCCGGCGAGCGCGACGCTCGACGCGAGCAGCGACGCGCACAGCGCCGGTATCAACATGGAAGACAGGCGGATATTGTTCATTCTTCGAATCTCCATGTCGATGGAGTAGCGGGCGAAACAATTCTACGAAATCGGCTGCGTAAATTGCATCGGATATCGAACGAATACGGGAATATCTGATGAGGGTAAATACGTGAAATACCAATGGAATGCGGCGTTCAAGCGCTGGCGTGCCGCCCGACGAAGCTGATCTTTCCGGTATTAAAAATCTGATAAATAATCGACGCCGGTTTGATTTGTAATGTCCGGCGTAATCGATTGGAAAAAATCGATTGCGGCACGGATGCCGGAACAATGAAATGCGTGATGCCGGTGCGACGCGATGCGGGCCCCGTCCGCCGGTCCTCCGGCATTGCCGTCGCGGCGCGATTGCGCATACAGTTCGGCGTAGGCCGCATCCGCGATGCGGGCTCGTCAGCGAGGAGCTCCCTTGGTCTATTCGATGGTCGCGATCTTCGTCGGCGCCGGGCTCGGCGCATTGCTGCGCTGGTTTCTGAGCCTTGCGCTCAACGCGTTCTTTCCCGCCGTGCCGCTCGGCACGCTCGCCGCGAACCTGATCGGCGGCTACGTGATCGGCGTTGCCGCCGTCGTTTTTACCACCCGCGTCGGGCTGCCGCCCGAGTGGCGGCTGTTCGTGATCACCGGCTTCCTCGGCGGCCTCACGACGTTCTCGACCTATTCGGTCGAAGTGATGACGCACGCGGTGCAGGGCGAATTCGGATGGGCGTTCGCGGTGGCTGCCCTACACTTGACTGGATCGTTCACGCTGACGGCGCTCGGCATGTGGACCGCGCGCGCGTGGTTCGCGGCGGCCTGAGCGCGCCGGCACCGGGAGGACGCGATGGACAGGGTCTTCTTGCGCTTCTACGTGCACGAGCAGCACCGGCTGCACTGGAAGCCGCTGTGGGAGTGGTTGCTGGAGGAGGGAAACCGGATGGGGGTCGCGGGCGGTTCGGCGTTTCGCGCGATGGCCGGCTTCGGCCGGCATCGGGTGCTGCACGAGGACCGCTTTTTCGAACTGCAGGGTTCGCTCGCGGTCGAGGTCGAGTTCATCGTCACCGAGGACGAGGCGAAGCGGCTGCTCGAGCGCGTGTCGCGCGAGAAAGTGCGCGTGTGTTACGCGATGATTCCGGCGAATTTCGGCGTGATCGACACGCTCGAGGCGCCGCCGGCGCAGGGGCCGGCAGCGTAGCGCGACACGTCGGATCAGATGCCGAAGATCGTCAGCGACACGGCGGCGCGCGTGACGATCATCAGCAGCACCTGCACGATCACGAACAGCAGGATCGGCGACAGGTCGATGCCGCCGAGGTTCGGGATCACACGGCGCAGCGGGTTCAGGAACGGTGCGGTGAGCTGGTAGAGGATCGGCATCGCCGGCGAGCGCGGATTGAGCCACGACAGCAGCGCCATCAGGATCGTCATCCAGATCACGAGATTGAGCGCCCACTTCACGACGGTGAGCAGCGCGACCACGACGAGCGTCGCGATCACCGAGGCCGGGTCGAAGCCGGCCATCACGACCATCAGCACCACATAGACGAGCGCGGTGAGCAGCGCTGCGACGACGCTTGCCCAGTCGATGCCGCGCACGCCCGCGATCACGCGGCGCAGCGGCAGCACGAGCCAGTTGGTCGCCTGCAGCACGGCCTGCGTGACGGGGTTGTACGGCGGCACGCGGACGGCCTGCATCCAGACGCGCAGGATCAGCGCGGCGCCGAACAGCGTGAAGACGGTATTGAGCAGAAAACGGGCGATCTCGCCGAACATCGTTGGCATCCTTTTTATACAGTCGAGTAGCGTGCGGCCGCCAACGCCGGATGGCGGCGCATCGGCCGACACCTTATCACGCCTCGTCCCGCGGCGGGGAGGGGTGCCCGGTCGTGCGCGCGAGCGACGTTTCGACGGCCTGCGTGAGCGCCGGCAGCGCGGCCGGCGGCGCGGCGCGCTTCGCCGCGAGCGCGACCGCGCGGCGGGTCATCAGCGCGTACAGCGTCGCGTGATCGCCGCCGCGCGCCTCGAGCAGCGCGAGCTGACGCTCGACGATGCCGGTGTCGCCGCGCGATACCGGGCCCGCGAGTGCGTTCGCGAGGCCCTTGTCGCGCGCGGTCTCGATCGTGCCGGCGAGCATCGGCAGCAGCGCGCGCAGCGCCGCTTCCTCGTCGAAGCCGAGGCCGCGCCACAGCTCGACCGCCTCCGACAGCCCGCACAGCGCGAAGCTCGCCGCGTAATGGGCGGCCGCGTGATAGAGCATCCGGCCGCCGGCCGGAATCGACAGCGGATGGCAGCCGAGTGCGTCAGCAAGCCGCAGCAGCGTCGCGTGCAGCGCGCCGTCGGCTTCGAGCGTGACCGAGCAGCCGTCGATGCGGGCGAGATCGGCGTCGGTGCCGCCGAACAGGTAGAGCGGATGGAAGCCGCCCGTGGCCACGCCTTGCCGCTTGGCCGGATCGAGCAGCTCGACCGCCGACGCACCGCTGCAGTGGACGAGCGCCTGGCTCGCCGCGCGCGCCGCGTCGAACCGCAACGCCGCGGCGGTCGACGCGAGATGGTCGTCGGGCACGGTGAGGAAGATCAGGTCGGCGGCGTCGACGACCTGCTGCGGCGTGTCGACCGCGCGGCAGCCGTCGATGCGCGCGGCGAGCGCCGTGGCCGATTCCGCCGTGCGGCTCGCGATCGCGACGACCGGAAAGCCGGCCGCCGCGAAACGCAGGGCAAGGCAGCGCGCCAGGCGGCCGGCGCCGATGAAGCCGAGGCGGGGCGTGTCGGGAAGGGACATGGTGGGTCACGAAGCGAAAACGGAGCAGCCGCCAGTATCGCAGGAATGACGGGGCGGCCGCGCAAGGGCGGCGTCGGGCGAGGACGACCTGGAAGACCGCGTGCGACACGGGGTAGCGGTAAATTCGCGCGGCCGTTTTCGCCGCCCGCGACGATCGCGTGATTCGGCCCCGAATCACGCGGGGGCCACATCCCCGTTGAATTGTCGGCGTCTTGTCTCAAATTTGTAATCGTTCATTACGGAAGCGTGCCCGCCGTGCTTGCCGGATCCGGTAAGACTGACCGGACAATGTGTCGCGCTTTCACTGGTCGGACGGAATCACGCGACCGGCAAGCGATGTCAAGGATCCGCAAGGCCACGCCGCACGGTGTTTGCAGCCGGATGGAATTGCAATTTGCAACAAATGCGCGATACGCGCGCGGCGGGTTTTCGCTACATTGCTTGCATGCGACGTGCATGCCCGCCGTTGCCGACAGGAGCGCACAAATTACCGCTCCAGCAGGAGAATCGAAGTGAAAAAGCTCATTCCGTTCATCGCCGCCGCCGCGCTGGGCCTGGGTGCCGCGAGCGCCGCGCAGGCCCACGTGTCGATCGGGGTCGGCATCGGGGTTCCGATCGCACCTGCGTATCCCGTGTATGCGGCGCCGCCGCCCGTGTACTACGCACCGCCGCCCCCGCCCGTGTATTACGCGCCGGCGCCGGCCTACTATGCACCGCCCCCCGTGGTCGTCGGCGGCTACTACGGCCGTCCGTACTGGCGTCACGGTTACGGCGGCTGGGGCCACCACGGCTACTGGCGTCGTTGACGCATTCCGCGCGGCGGCCTGACCGCGCGCGGCAAAACGGCGCAACGTCCCGCGTGGGGCGTTGCGCCGTTTTTCATTGGGCGCGCGATCGGGTGCGCGCCGGTTACGACACGGCGTGCGCGATCAGGTCGCGATAGCCGCCGACGATCACGCTGTACGAGAAATACGCGAACAGCAGCGCCGACGCGACGTGGCATGCGCGCATCAGCCCCGCGCCCGCGCGCTTGCGGCCCTGGCTCGCGAGCGTGCACATGAACAGCGTCCACGCGAGGCCGCCGAGGAAGAAGCCGGACAGGAACACCGACGCCGTGGCCGGCGTGGTCGCGCCGGCTTTCGCGATTAGCGCGCCGCCGACCGCCGCGAACCACAGGATCGCGCTCGGCGACGACATCGCGAGCAGCATCCCGCGCATGAAGCTGCGCCGCGCACTGGCACGCGGCTGCGGCGTGTCGTCCGCATCGCCGTCGTCGGTGCCGCCGGCCGGCGCGAGCGCTTCACGCGCCATCTTCCACGTGAGGAACAGCAGCACCGCACCGCCGCCGATCCAGACGATCCAGCGCACGGTCTCGAACTGCAGCAGCACGGCCATGCCGGCGAGCGCGAGCGCCGCGTAGACGAGGTCGCCGACGCACGAGCCGACGCCGAGCCAGAAGCCGGGCCGGAAGCCGTGCGACAGCGTCAGCGACAGCATCGCGACGTTGACGAGGCCGATGTCGAGACATAGCGAAAGCGACAGGAAGAATCCGTCGGACAGCATCGAGGCGGGAGGAAAGCTCATCGTCGTTCTTGTCGGGTGCGTTCAGCGCGCGGACTTACAGTCCGATCTCCTGCCAGAGGCGGTCGACGCGCGCCTTCACGGCGGCGTCCATCTCGATCGGGCGGCCCCATTCGCGGTTCGTCTCGCCGGGCCACTTGTTGGTCGCGTCGAGCCCCATCTTCGAGCCGAGGCCCGCGACGGGCGACGCGAAATCCAGATAGTCGATCGGCGTGCTGTCGACCATCACGGTGTCGCGCACGGGGTCGACGCGCGTCGTGATCGCCCAGATCACCTCGTTCCAGTCGCGGATGTTCACGTCCTCGTCGACGACCACGATGAACTTCGTATACATGAACTGCCGCAGGAAGCTCCACACGCCGAACATCACGCGCTTCGCATGGCCGGCGTAGCTCTTCTTCATCTGGACGATCGCCATCCGGTAGCTGCAGCCTTCCGGCGGCAGGTAGAAGTCGGTGATCTCGGTGAACTGCTTCTGCAGCAGCGGCACGAACACCTCGTTGAGCGCGACGCCGAGCACGGCCGGCTCGTCGGGCGGCTTGCCCGTATAGGTCGAGTGATAGATCGCGTCGCGACGCATCGTGATGCGCTCGACGGTGAACACCGGGAACCACTCCTGTTCGTTGTAGTAGCCGGTGTGGTCGCCGTACGGGCCTTCGAGCGCGTGCTCATAAGCGGCCGACGCGTTGCCGGCCGGCCGCGGCGGTGCGCCGGCCGGGGCGGGGGCGGGCGCGCCTTCCTGCGGATAAATGAAACCTTCGAGCACGATCTCCGCGCGGGCGGGCACCTGCAGCGTGTCGACGCCGGGCGTCAGGCACTTCGCGAGCTCGGTGCGGCTGCCGCGCAGCAGGCCGGCGAACTGATACTCGGACAGCGAATCGGGCACCGGCGTCACCGCGCCGAGCGTCGTGGCCGGATCCGCGCCGAGCACGACCGCGACCGGATATGGCTTGCCGGGGTTCTTCAACGCGAATTCGCGGAAGTCGAGCGCACCGCCGCGATGCGCGAGCCAGCGCATGATCAGCTTGTTGCGGCCGATCAGCTGCTGGCGGTAGATGCCGAGGTTCTGGCGCGGCTTGTTCGGCCCGCGCGTGACCGTGAGGCCCCACGTGACGAGCGGCCCCGCGTCGCCGGGCCAGCAGGTCTGGATCGGCAGCTTGTGCAGGTCGACGTCGGCACCTTCCCAGACGATCTCCTGGCACGGTGGCGACGACACCGATTTCGGCGCCATGTCCCATACGGCCTTCGCGAGCGACAGCAGCTTGCCGGCGTCCTTCAGGCTCTTCGGCGGATCCGGCTCCTTCAGCGCGGACAGCAGCCGCCCGAGGTCGCGCAGGGAGCCGAGCGCGGCGTCGTCGCCGGCATCGACGCCCATCCCGAGCGCGACGCGGCGCGGTGTGCCGAACAGGTTGCCGAGCACCGGGAACGCATTGCCGGGCGGCGCGGCGAACAGCAGCGCCGGGCCGCCGGCGCGCAGCACGCGGTCGCACAGCTCGGTCATTTCGAGCACGGGCGACACGGGTTGCGTGACGCGCCGCAGTTCGCCGAGCGCCTCGAGGCGCTGGATGAAATCGCGTAAGTCTTTGTATTTCATGAACAAGGTCCGAGCCGCCCGCAAGGCGGGCAGCGATGGGCGGGCGCAGCGGCCGGCTGCGGCCCCGAATCGAGCGCAGATTTTACCCGGGCCGCCGCGCGGACGCCCGGGCGGAGAAAAAAGTGGACCGCGCGGAGAGCCCCTACGGCAGGGGGCTCGCGATCTGAAGGGCGGTTCAAAATTACTTTTTGTTATAATTTTGAGGTTTTATAGTGTTGACGATCTATAAAACCCTGCTAGAATCCGCTCACATTGGCTGCAGGGTAAAAGGCTTCGAGCCGCCAATCACCGATCTTTGACGCAGCGCGTCACCGTCCGCCGAAACCTGCACGGCGTATTCGACGGCCTTTGTCGTAGTCCCAGCCAGCGCCACCAGACGCTGGTTTTTTGCGTGGGTGCCACCGCGTATGCCCGCCTCGCCCAGTGTGCGAAGGTGCCGGCCGTCTTATACCGTGGCCTCGAACGGTACTTATACCGTTTCCCCGATGCCTGCATGCCCCGACCAAGGCGTGCGGCGTCGTGATTCCGCGGCGCGTTTTCTGTCTCGCCATCGAGCCGAGCGAGCCGCACGAGTCATGTTCATGGGAGATGATCTGAATGAACGCTTGGTTATCGTGGCGTCCCAGTGAGCAGCATGCACAGATCGTGCGCAACATGCTGCGTCGCGGGACGCGTGTCAGTCACCATTTATTCAGCGTCGTCGGCTGTTTCGCCGTCGCGATCGCACTGGCCCTGTGGCTGCTGCCGACCGTGCGCGGGAACCTCGCCGCGAAGCTGATGCCGGTCGTATCCGCGGCCGTGCAGGCCGGTCCGGCCCGTCTGCTGACCGGCCATCCGCTGCCGAACTTCGCGCCCGCCGGCGCGCAGCCGCAGCAGGAAGAGGCTCCCGAGACGGATGCGCTCGCCGTCGGTCTCGACGTGGCACCGGAAACCGCCGCGCAAAGCGATGCGTCCGATGCGGCCCGCAACGGCCCGTCGCCTGTCGCGCTCGCGAAACTGATCCCGTCCCAGCGGGTCCCGGCCGATGCGCGCGACGACCGCGCGCTCGCGTCGAACCGCCAGCAGGCGCTCGTCGCCACCTACCTGTCGCGCCGTTACCGGGTCGCCCAGGAGCCGCTCGGCCAGCTCGTCAAGGCCGCGTTCCAGACCGGCCACGACGTCGGCCTCGATCCGCTGCTGCTGCTGTCCGTGATGGCGATCGAATCGGGCTTCAACCCGTACGCGGAAAGCGGCGTCGGCGCGCAAGGCCTGATGCAGGTCATGTCGAAGGTCCATTCCGACAAGTTCGAATATTTCGGCGGTACCGACACCGCGCTGCAGCCGCTCGCGAACCTGCAGGTCGGCGCGCTCGTGCTGAAGGACTGCATCGCCCGCGGCGGCTCGCTTGCGAACGGCCTGCGTCTGTACAACGGCTCGACCAACCCGGACGACACCGTGTACGGCTCGAAGGTCATGGCCGAGCGCGGCCGCCTGCGCGACGTCGCGCACGGCCGCAGCGTGCCGGTCAATGCGCCGCAGGCGCCGGCCCAGCCGTCGAAGCCGATCGTCACCGCGGCCGTGACGGCAGCGGCAGGCAGCACGAAGCGCGTGCACGCGACGCTCGACACCGCGCAGCCGATCGCCGCGAAGGCCGCCGCCGCGCCGAAGGGCGCGCCGCAGCAGGACGACGCAAGCGTCGACACCGCGAAGCAGGCGCACGGCGATCATTCGGAGCTCGGCGCGTAAGTCACGCAACGCCCCGCGGTTCCGGCAGGACTCAAGCAAAAAGGCACCCGATTCGGGTGCCTTTTTGTTTTGGCGCGGACGGTAGCGCCCGGCACGCCGGCCGGGAGGGCCGCTCGGACGTCAGTGCTGGCCGAACAGCGTCGCGAGCCGCTCGACGGCCTCTTCGAGGCGCGAATAGGCGGTCGCATAGGACAGCCGGATATAGTCGCGCGGCGCATGCACGCCGAAATCCATGCCCGGCACCAGCACGACGCCCGCGTCGTGCAGCATCGCCTGCGTGAGCGCCGCGCTGTCGCCGGCCGCCGGATGGGCGACGCCGCCGCAGTGCGCATAGACGTAGAACGCGCCGTCCGGCATCACGGGCACCGTGAAGCCGAGCCGTTCGAGCGCCGGCGCGATGAAGTCGCGGCGACGCTTGAATTCGAGGCGGCGCGCCTCGTAGATGTCGAGCGCCGCCGGTTCGAAGCACGCGAGCGCCGCGTGCTGCGCGAGCGTGGACGGGCAGATGAACAGGTTCTGCGACAGCTTTTCGAACGTGCTCACGAGCGCGGGCGGTACGACCAGCCAGCCGAGCCGCCAGCCGGTCATGCTGAAGTACTTCGAGAAGCTGTTGACGGTGACGACATCATCGCCGTACGACAGCGCCGACACGGGCGCCGTGTCATAGCTGAGCCCCTGGTAGATCTCGTCGACGATCGTGAAGCCGCCGCGGGCGCGCACGGCTTCGACGATCCGCTTCAGTTCGTCCGGCTCGAGCGACGTGCCGGTCGGGTTCGACGGCGACGCGAGCAGCACGCCGCGCGTGCGGCTGCCCCAGCGCGTGCGGACGTCGTCCGCGGTGAGCTGGAAGCGCGCTTCCGGGCCGCTCGGCACGAGCACCGGGCGGCCTTCGGCCGCCGCGACGAAGTGCCGGTTGCACGGGTACGACGGGTCGGGCATCAGCACCTCGTCGTCGCGGCCCACGAGCGCGAGGCACGCGAGCAGCAGCGCGGCCGACGCGCCGGCCGTCACGACGATCCGCTCGGGGCTGATCGTGAGGCCGTACGCGCGCGCGTAGTGCGCGGCGATCGCTTCGCGCAGCGGCGCGATGCCGAGCGCGCTCGTGTACTGCGTGACGCCGCGGCGCAACGCGGCCGCCGCCGCCTCGACGACGGGCTCCGGTGCGGTGAAGTCCGGCTCGCCGATGCCCATGTGGATAACGTCGCGCCCGGAGGACTCGAGCCGCTGTGCCTCCTTCATCAGTTCCATCACGTAGAAGGGCTGGATCGCGTCGACGCGTGCGGCGAGCGTGACGAGCGAATCGGCGGTGGTATTCATCGGTCGGGCGGAGCGGGGAGGGGGAGGGAGAACGAAAAACGGGCGCTCGCGCGCCCGTCCACCTGCGGAATCAGCCGTTGCGGCGCGCCTGCGTTTCGGCGGGGCGCAGCTTCGCGGCGAGCTTGTCGAGCACGCCGTTGACGTACTTGTAGCCGTCGGAGCCGCCGAACGTCTTCGCGAGTTCGACTGCTTCGTTGATGATCACGCGGTACGGCGTTTCGACATGATGCGTGAGCTCGAACGTCGCGATCAGCAGCACGGCGCGTTCGACCGGCGACAGCTGGTCGACCGGACGGTCCAGCGACGGCGTGAGGGCTTCGACGAGCGTCGCATGCTCGCGAATCACGCCGTGCAGGATCGCGTCGAGCAGCTCCTTGTCGGCCTTGTCGTAACCGAGCGCGCCGCGCAGTTGCGCGTCGATCTCGCCGGGGGCCGCGTTCGACAGCAGCCACTGATACAGGCCCTGCGTCGCCAGCTCGCGCGATTGTCGGCGGGCGCTCTTCTTCATGCGCGCTCCTCTTCGTCGTCTTCGTCTTCTTCTTCGTCCTCGTCGTCGCCGAGCTGGTCGAGTGCCATCGTCAGGTTGGCCATCTCGACCGCGACGCGTGCGGCGTCACGACCCTTTTCGGTCATGCGCGCGACGGCCTGCTCGTCGTTTTCGGTCGTCAGGACCGCGTTCGCGATCGGCAGGTTGAAGTCGAGGCCGATGCGGGTGATGCCCGCGCCGCTTTCGTTCGACACGAGTTCGAAATGGTACGTCTCGCCGCGGATCACCGCGCCGAGCGCGATCAGTGCGTCGAACTGGCCGCTTTCCGCGAGCTTCTGCAGCGCGAGCGGGATTTCCAGCGCGCCGGGCACCGACACGAGCAGCACGTCTTCACCGGAGACGCCGAGGCGCTCGAGTTCTTCGACGCACGCATCGGCGAGGCCGTTGCAGACGGGTTCGTTGAAGCGGGATTGCACGATGCCGATACGCAGGCCGTCGCCTTCGAGATTCGGTTGGTATTGTCCGATTTCCATGATCTGGTCCGTGGTGTGGATGAACGGTTATAGGGCGAAAGCGTCGTGGCGGGTTACGCGTGGGACGCCGGGCAGGACTTGGCTTCGCCGCCGGGCATCGGAATGAAGCCCGTGACTTCGAGGCCGTAGCCGGACATGCTGCCCAGCTTGCGCGGATTCGACAGCACCTGCATCCTGGCGACGCCGACATCGCGCAGGATCTGCGCGCCGATGCCGAACGTCTTGAAATCGACCGGCCGGCGCTTCAGCGCAGCAGCCTTTTCTTCCTCGTCGAACGCCTTGAAGACGTCGATCAGATGTTCCTTCGTGTCGCCGCAGTTGAGCAGCACGATCACGCCGAGGTCGCGTTCCGCGATGTCGCGCATCGCCGCGTCGAGCGTCCACGAGTGTGTCGAGACGCCCGTCTCGAGCAGGTCGAGGACCGACAGCGGCTCGTGCACGCGCACGGGCGTATCGACGTCGGGCGACGGCGTGCCGCGCACCAGCGCGATGTGCGGCGAGCCGCTCGGCTGGTCGCGGTACAGCACCGCGCGGAACGTGCCGTGCGCGGTCTGCATCGTGCGCTCGGCGATTCGCTCGATGATCGATTCGGTGCGGCTGCGGTACTGGATCAGGTCGGCGATCGTGCCGATCTTCAGGCCGTGTTCCTTCGCGAACTCGAGCAGGTCGGGCAGGCGCGCCATCGTGCCGTCGTCCTTGATGACCTCGCAGATCACCGCGGCCGGCGTGAGCCCGGCGAGCGCGGTGAAGTCGCAGCCGGCCTCGGTGTGGCCGGCGCGCACCAGCACGCCGCCCGGCTGCGCCATGATCGGGAACACGTGGCCCGGCTGCACGATGTGCTCGGGACGGACGTCGTGCGCGACCGCCGTGGCGATCGTATGCGCGCGGTCGGCGGCCGAGATGCCGGTCGTCACGCCTTCGGCCGCTTCGATGCTGACCGTGAACGCGGTGCCGTACTGGGTGCCGTTGCGGTAGGTCATCAGCGGCAGGTGCAGCTGCTTGCAGCGTTCCTGCGTCAACGTCAGACAAATCAGGCCACGGCCGTACTTGGCCATGAAGTTGATCGCTTCCGGCGTGACGAATTCGGCGGCGATCACGAGGTCGCCTTCGTTTTCGCGGTCTTCTTCGTCGACCAGGATCACCATCCGGCCGGCTTTCAACTCCGCGATGATGTCGAGCGTGGAGGCGAGCGTCATAAGGGGGCGAGAAAGAGGAAAGTGCGTATTTTACGCCAGCCGGGCCGCGTTTCGGCTGGCACCGGCTGCGCGCGGCCGGCGAGCGCGCCGAAACGCGGCGCGACCGGCCTGCGAGGCGGGCCTGCCCGGGCCGCCGCGGCCCGCCCGATGTCAGGCAGCCGCAGGCTGGCCGGGGCCCCGCCGTGCGTCACGCGTGGTCGTTGCGGCCGCCGAGGTAGTCGAGCTTGCCGAGTTCGACGCCGCTGTGACGCAGGATGTCGTACGCCGTCGTCACGTGGAAGAAGAAGTTGGGCAGCACGAAGTTCAGCAGGTACGACTGCCCGGTGAACTCGATCGGACCGACACGCATCTTGAGCACGACCTGGCGTTCTTCGCTGCCGTCGATCTGCGCGGCGTCGAAGCCTTTCAGGTAGTCGATCGTCTTCTGGATGCGCGCATGCAGTTCGTCGAACGTCTGCTCGACGTCGGGGAAGCTCGGGATGTCGACGCCGGCGAGCCGGGCGGCGCAACCCTTGGCCGTGTCGGTCGCGATGTACACCTGGCGGACGAGCGGCAGCATGTCCGGATAGAGGCGTGCGCCGATGAACACCGACGGGTCGATCTGCTTCTCGGCCGCATGCGCCTGCGCCTTGCCGAGGATGTGCTGCAGGTTGGTCAGGCCGCGGATCAGGACGGGCAGCGAAGCCTGGTACATCGAGATGGACATGGGGACGACTCCTGGAGGAAAAGGGGCAGCCGGTACGCGGCGCACCGTGCGTCGCGGCGCCGAAAACGCTGCCGTTGCATCTTAGCGCGACGGGATGGCGCGTGCGCGTCGTTGGCCATCAGGCCAGGTGCCGCGCCGAGCCGCCAGCCGCCAATCCCTGCCCAGGGGGCGGAACCGCCGGATCAGTCCTGATGCACGCCCTGCGATGCCGACATCATCCGCTCGACATACCGCGCGATCATGTCGACTTCGAGATTGACCTTGTCGCCGGCCTTCACGTGACGCAGCGTCGTGACATCGACCGTATGCGGGATCAGGTTGATCGAGAATTCGCAGCCGTCGGCGCGATCGTCGACCGTGTTGACGGTCAGGCTCACGCCGTTGACCGTGATCGAGCCCTTGTACGCCAGATAGCGGCCGAGCTCGCGCGGTGCGACGATGCGCAGCTCGTGCGATTCGCCGACCGGCGCGAAGCGCGTCACGGTACCGAGGCCGTCGACGTGGCCCGACACGATGTGCCCGCCGAGGCGGTCGTGCGCGCGCAGCGCCTTCTCGAGGTTCACTTCGCCGGGTTGCGCGAGCCCGACCGTGCGGTTCAGGCTTTCGCGCGACACGTCGACGTCGAATCCGGTGCCGGTCTTGGCGATCACCGTCATGCACGCACCCTGGATCGCGATGCTGTCGCCGAGCGCGACATCGGCGAGGTCGAGCCCGCCGGCCTGTACGGTCAGCCGCACGCCCGCGTCGGGCGACACGCCGAGCGGGGTGATCGATTCGATGCGGCCGACGGCCGCGACAATTCCGGTAAACATCGTGACGGCTCCGTTCAATGCGTGGCAGGGGGCGGCGCGACACGCGCCAGGATCCGCAGATCGTCGCCGATCCGCTCGACGCTGTGGAACGCGAGCCGCGTGCGGGCGTCGAGGCTCGCCGGCGCGGCGAGGTCGAACATGCCGGCCGCGTCGCTGCCGAGCAGGCTCGGCGCGAGATAGACCAGCAGCTCGTCGACGCACTGCTCGCGCAGCAGCGAGCCGTTCAGCTTGTGGCCGGCCTCGACGTGCAGCTCGTTGACGCCGCGCGCGCCGAGCGCCGCCAGCATCGCGGGCAGGTCGACCTTGCCGTGCGCATTCGCGAGCGGCACGATTTCCGCGCCGCGCGACTTCAGCACGTTCGCGCGCACTTCGCCGGCGGCATCGAGCCGGCCGCAGAAGATCAGCAGCGGCGCGCCTTCGAGCAGGCGCGCATCGAGCGGCAGGTCGAGGCGGCTGTCGACCAGCACGCGCTGCGGCTGGCGCGGCGTGTCGATGCCGCGCACGGTCAGGAGCGGGTTGTCCTCGCGCACGGTGCCGATCCCGGTGAGGATCGCGCACGCGCGCGCGCGCCAGGCGTGGCCGTCGAGGCGCGCGGCCTCGCCGGTGATCCACTGGCTTTCGCCGGACGGCAGCGCGGTGCGTGCATCGAGCGACGCGGCCGTCTTCATCCGCACCCACGGGCGACCGCGCGTCATACGCGACACGAAGCCGATGTTCAGTTCGCCCGCTTCATGCGCGAGCAGCCCGCAGCGCACGTCGATGCCCGCGTCGCGCAGCATCCCGAGGCCGCGCCCGGACACCTGAGGATTCGGGTCTTCCATCGCCGCGACGACCTTCGCGACGCGCGCGTCGATCAGCGCGTTCGCGCACGGCGGCGTGCGGCCGAAGTGGCTGCACGGCTCGAGCGTCACGTACACGGTGGCGCCGGCGACGTCGTGGCCGCGCGCGCGCGCGTCCTTCAGCGCCTGCACTTCCGCGTGGTCCTGGCCGGCCGGCTGCGTAAAGCCTTCGCCGATCACGTCGCCGTCCTTGACGATCACGCAGCCGACGCGCGGGTTCGGCGCGGTCGTATACATGCCGCGCGCCGCGAGCGTCAGCGCGCGCTGCATGTGGGCGAAATCGGTATCCGAGAACATGCGTGCGGACCCGGGTCAGGCGGCCAGCGCCGCGAACGCGCGGCGCGCGGCCGCGAGCGTCGCGTCGATCACCGCGTCGTCGTGCGTGCTCGACACGAAGCCGGCCTCGTACGCGGACGGCGCGAAGTACACGCCTTCGTCCAGCATCAGGTGGAAGAAGCGGTTGAAGCGCTCGGTGTCGCTCTTCGTGACTTCCGCGAAGCTGGTCGGCACGCGCTCGGCGAAGTACAGGCCGAACATCGCGCCGATCGAGTCGGCCGCGAACGGCACGCCGGCCGCGCGCGCTTCGGCCGCGAGGCCGTCGGCGAGGCGCTTCGTCTGCGCGGTGAGCGCGTCGTAGAAGCCGGGCGCCTGGATCAGCTGCAGCGTCTTCAGGCCCGCGGCGACCGCGATCGGGTTGCCCGACAGCGTGCCGGCCTGGTACACGCCGCCGAGCGGCGCGAGGTGGGCCATGATGTCGCGGCGGCCGCCGAACGCGGCAGCCGGCATCCCGCCGCCGATCACCTTGCCGAGGCAGGTGAGGTCGGCCGCGATCCCGTAGTACGCCTGCGCGCCGCCGAGCGCGACGCGGAACCCGCACATCACCTCGTCGAAGATCAGCACGGCGCCGTGCTTCGTGCACAGCGCGCGCAGCGCGTTCAGGAACTCGGGCGTGCCGCGCACGAGGTTCATGTTGCCCGCGACGGGCTCGACGATCACCGCGGCGATCTCGTGGCCGAACGCGCCGAACGCTTCTTCCAGCGCGGCGACGTTGTTGTATTCGAGGACGGTCGTGTGCTTCGCGATGTCGGCCGGCACGCCGGCCGACGTCGGGTTGCCGAACGTCAGCAGGCCCGAGCCGGCCTTGACCAGCAGGCTGTCCGCGTGGCCGTGGTAGCAGCCCTCGAACTTGACGATGCGGCTGCGGCCCGTGAAGCCGCGCGCGAGACGCAGCGCGCTCATCGTGGCCTCGGTGCCGCTCGACACCATCCGCACCTGCTCGATCGACGGCACCAGCTTGCAGATTTCCTCGGCGATCTCGATTTCCGCTTCGGTCGGCGCGCCGAACGAGAAGCCGTCGGCGAGCACGTTCTGCACGGCCGACAGCACTTCCGGATGGACGTGGCCGACGATCATCGGGCCCCACGAGCCGATGTAGTCGATGTACTGCTTGCCGTCGGCATCCCAGAAGTACGGGCCTTGCGCGCGCGACACGAAGCGCGGCGTGCCGCCGACCGAACGGAAGGCGCGCACCGGCGAGTTGACGCCGCCCGGGATGGTCTTCTGGGCGCGTTCGAAGAGGATCTGATTGTTGGACATGTGCGAAACCTGCGAGAGAAGGGCGCGGGGGCCTGTGCACGGGCCGCGGCGCCTGAGCGGAACGATCGTCTGATTGTACCGGAGACGCGCCCGGCGGGCCCGCGGCCGGGTCTGCGGCCTTTGCGCGCGTGGGGGATTGGCCGGCGCGAACGGCGCGCGGCCGATCCGGCCCGCTTATCGTGGCGACCGGCGCTTGCCGGTCAGCTCGGCCCAGCGCTTCTCGAGCGGGCCTTCGACCATCGGCTTGATCGACGTGCCGGAGGATTGAGCGTCCCAGGTCTGCACCGAGTACGGATGCGCGCGCAGCGCGTCGCGCGGGATCACGACGTCCTGGTGGGCGTCGACCAGCCAGTCGTAGACGAAATCGATGCACAGCCGGTAGCCGCGCTTCGTCGCCGGGTCGGGCACCTCGTAGGGCGCGCGCGTCACGTAGCCCGAGCCGAACACGCCCTTCGGCTCCTGCGCGACGCGGTGCAGGAACACACGGTCGCCCGGCAGGATGCCGCGCGCGAAGCCGCAGCCCCACACGTCGTGCACGGCATCGCCGGCCTTCACGCGCGCGGCGACGTCGGGCAGCTCGGGCCACGGCCATTTCTTGGGGCTCCAGATCAGCAGGAAGGCGGTCATCGGGTCGGTCGTGCGTCGGATTGATCAGACAAGAGAGGCGGGGAGCAGCAAGCTTAATCGAATCCGCGCGCGGTCTGCCGCGACGCCGGTCATGCGCGCGTGTTCCAGCCTGGCGCGGCAGACCGCGCGCGGCACGCGAAAAAGTTGCGCGTACAATCATGTGCTTGAACGCGCCGCTTGCGGCGTAGCCTCCCGTCTTCACCGCCACGCGTGCCCCGATGCGCGCGGGCCTCCATTGCGGATACCCATGTCCCACGTCGTCCGGCGCCGGCCCGATGCCCGGCTGATCCTGTTGCTCGGTGCTCTCGCCGCCTGCGGGCCGATCGCCACCGACATGTACCTGCCGAGCCTGCCGTCGATCGCCGACGGCTTCTCCGTGAGCCCCGGCGCCGCGCAGCGCACGCTGACGAGCTTCATGGCCGGCTTCTCGATCGGCATGCTGCTGTACGGTCCGCTGTCCGATACGTGGGGCCGCCGGCCCGTGCTGCTCGGCGGCATCGCGCTGTTCACGCTCGCGAGTGTCGGCTGCTTCGTGTCGGGCTCGATCGACATGCTGATCCTCGTGCGCTTCCTGCAGGCGCTCGGCGCGGGCGCCGCGTCGGTGCTCGCCCGTGCGATCGCGCGCGACGCGCACGAGCCGACCGATGCGGCGAAGGTGCTGTCGATGGTCGCGATCGTCACCGCGGTCGGGCCGCTGCTCGCGCCGCTGATCGGCGGCCAGATCCTGCGCTTCGCCGGCTGGCGCGGCGTGTTCGTCGTGCTGGCCGCGTTCGGCGCGCTGTGCGCGGCGACCGCGTACCTGCGCGTGCCCGAAACCTGGCCGAAGGAGCGGCGCAAGAGCACGGCCGTGCTCGCGTCGTTCGCGTCGTACGGGCGCATCCTGTCCGATCCGGTCGCGTGGGGGCACATGCTGTGCGGCGGGATGGCGTTCGCGTCGATGTTCTCCTACATCACCGCGACGCCGTTCGTGTACATCGAGTATTTCCACGTGTCGCCGCAGCATTACGGGCTGCTGTTCGGCCTGAACGTCGTCGGGATCATGATCGGCAACTTCGCGAACACGCGGCTCGTCGGCCGCGTCGGCTCGCTGCGCCTCATCGCGACCGCGTCGCTCGTGAGCTGCGTCGCGTCGCTCGCGGTCGCATTCGTCGCGCTGACGGGACTGGGCGGGCTGTGGTCGATCGTCGTGTGCCTGTTCTTCGTCGTCGGCGTGGTCGGGATCCTGTCCGCGAACTGCACGACCGACCTGATGCACCGCTATCCGCACAACGCGGGTGCGTCGGCGGCCGTGTTCGGCGCGATGCAGCTCGCGCTCGGCGCGCTCGCGAGCATCGCGATCGGCGCACTGGCGGACGGCACGCCGTTCGCGATGGGTGTGACGATCGGCGTCTGCGGCGTGCTGTGTTTCGTCGGGCGTTACCTCGTGCTGCGCTGGCATGGCCGGCCGGTGAAAGCGGGGGCTTGAGCGGTGCGGGAGGATCGGCCTCACCTGGAGCGGTCTGACGAGCGATTATCGAGTCGATAGCTGCGCTTCGGGTTGATGACGAACCGTTTGACCTGAGCGTCGAGTTCCTTGCTGTGGTACAGGTCCAGGCATTTCAAAAAATCGAACCCGACGCCTTTGATTTCGGACTCGACGATCGGATTGCGATAGTCGCGTGCAAGAAAACGATTGACTAGCGATTTGCCCGCGTCGGGATTCCGTTCAAGATCGAAGTACGTCCAGTCCATCAGCGCACTCGCGCTGCATCCCGCGTCCATCGCAGCGGACGGTTCATTCCGATACGCGGTCGCGACACACTCGGCGAGCACCATGTCCTTGTAATTCTGGGCGTAGGTTCGGGCGCTGGCTTGTGGCGACGATGTCGTATCTGTTGCATGGCCCGATTGTGCCGCCAACGTCAGTGCCAAAAATATCACACGCTGGAACAGCGGATTTTGTCTCATGGCAGGCTCCAGACGCGTGCACAGATCCAACACATCGCCTAAAAAATAAACCGGTCTATTTGGCGAGGTACGATCAGCGCGGCAGACTTTCCAAGCGCTGATTGTTCCACTCTCCATCCAAAATAGCCTGATAGAGCATGCCTAGAGTCAGTGGCACTTTGTCATATTTTTCTCGGCGTTTTCTGGAGAAAGCCATCCGCGCCACTTCAATCAAGCTGAAGCCCTCTCCTGAGAAGTAGCGATTGAACTCAAAATCTCCAACTTGCACCGGAAACTTATCGAAGAAGCTCTCCATAAACTCGATCGCATCGTCGCCAGTGATATCCAAATCACCCTCGATGGCATGACCTTTTGTGAGAATTTTTTGGGGACTAACACCGGCCTCCCTTCTCACAAAATCCTCAAACTCGTTCCATGTAAATTGGCTCATCAGAACACCTTGTCCTCAGGCTTAACAAGCGCGTTATAGCGCGACACGGAACGAATGCTGATCATCGTGACATCGTTGGCAGCAATGACCCAGCCAACGACAGGAACCGCGCGCCCAACGAAAACCCCGATGTTTCTCACCAGAATGAACCTCAAGCGCTTAACGCTGGCGTTGGTCAGCGTTGGGAGGATCTTCTTCTTCAAATCGTAGTCCAGATACTTGCGACTCAATATCGACGCAACAGAAGTACCCGGCGTGGTACCAAAAGGCTTTGCTCGTGTTGGCATCCAATTTTGACCGGCCACAATGGCAACCACCGCTGCTACATCGTCAACACCAAGCTCCTTGCATGTCTCATCGACAAAGACAAGGAAAAACAGCTCCATCGGCGTGAGATCTCGATGTGTACCAAAGGCATAGGTATTGTTCATTATAGTATTCCTCTCTCAGGCTATCGACGAGGCTGAAACCTCGAAGAGAACGATCCCCTGCCTATCGTCTCGGGTGCTGCCTCCCAGCGAAGGCGGGGGATTTGATCACTTCTGCTTTGCCCGATCGCTGGATATTGGTGGCCACGTTGCCCCCAATCGTTCGCGCAACTTTCTCCGTGGAATTTATCGGCGCATAAATGCGCATTGCTGCTGCCCATGCGGCTGAAAAGCGTGGTCTAGGCATATCCCTCTCCGCAAACTGGATGAACGTGATGCTGTCGATGCCAATCGGGGTTCTGCGAGAAACGCGTCATTTCTCGCGTCGAACCGGGATGGCCGCATCACGGGGAGCGAAGGAAGTTACCGAGCCTGGGCAACTGCTGACAATTGGACTTGTTCGAAAATAGGGGCGTGTACGAACGTATGAGTCACGCGCAGCCCTCGGCAGACGGCATCGTCGATGCCTGCCGGGCCGCTGTGGTGCGGGGCGGTGCCGCACATGTGAAACACCCCGAACGCCGGGCTTGAATCCAGCATTCGGGGTGTCGTGTATCGACGGCGTTTCGCCGAAGCGTCAATCCCGCGCGACGTCCTTCGCCGCCGGTGACGCGCCGTGGCTCAGCCAGTCGAGCACGTCGGCCGTTTCGTCGTCGCTCGCCCGTGCGCGCGCCTGCGCGACGGCCTCCGGCAGCTCGCCGTTGGTCGACGCGCGACGGATCGCGACGCCGACCGCGAGGATGTCGATCATCAGCAGATGCAGGATTCGCGAGATCATCGACAGCTGAGATTCGCGCATCTCGATGTGATCGGTCTCGAGCGCGACGGTCGCGCGCTTCGCGAGCGGCGTGTTGCTCGACGTGATCGCGATCACCTTCGCGCCGGCCTGCATCGCGACCTCCAGCACACGCAGCAGCTCCGGCGCGCGTCCCGACTTCGACACCGCGACGATCACGTCGCCCTTGCCGAGCAGCGCGGCCGATGCGGCCTGCATGTACAGGTCGCCGTACGCGATCGTCGGGATTCCGAAGCGGAAGAACTTGTAGTGCGCGTCCTGCGCGACGATGTTCGAGTTGCCGAGCCCATAGAACTCGATGCGGCGCGCACCGTTCAGGATCTCGATCGCGTTCTCGACGTGCTCGAAGTTCAGGTGTTCGCGCAGCTGCAGGATCGCGGACACCGTGTTGTCGAGCACCTTCGCGCCGAAGTCGGTGGCCGTGTCGCCGAGATGGACCTGGCTGTGGCTCATCGGAATCGTGCCGGTGAGGCCGGTCGCGAGCTTCAGCTTGAAGTCCGACAGCCCCTGGCAGCCGAGCGAGCGGCAGAAGCGGATCACCGTCGGCTGGCTCACGTCCGCCTTGCGCGCGATGTCGACGATCGGGTCGTTGATGATCGAGCGCGGATGGTTCAGCGCGAGATCGGCGACGCGGCGCTCGGCCGGCGTCAGCGCGTCGCGCATCTGGCGGATCCGCTCGAACACGGCCGACGACGCGCCGCCCGAACGGTTCGACAGCTGCTCCGCGAGGATCGCCGATACCCCGAGGAACGCCGGATATTCGGCGGTGATCAGGTAGGTCGGGATGTTCTGGAGATACTGCGTGAAGCGGCCCTTCGCCTCGAAGCGTGCGCGGAACGACGAGCGCGTGAACAGTTCGCCGAGCTTCAGCGCGACGCCGCCGCCGATGTACACGCCGCCGAGCGCGCCGAGCGTCAGCGCGACGCTGCCCGCGAACGCGCCGAGGATCCCGCAGAAGCATTCGACCGTCTCGAGCGCGAGTGCGTCGCCCGCATGCGCACGCTCGACGATCTCGGCCGTGTCGACGGTCGCGGCGACGCGCTTCTTGTCGCGCGCGGCGAGCGCACGATAGATGATCTCGATGCCGGGCCCCGCGCACACGCGCTCGAACGACACGTGCGGAAACTTCTTGCGCGCGTACTGCAGCACGAGATCCTCGCGCTCGTCCTGCGGCGCGAACGACGCGTGACCGCCTTCGCTGCCGAGCGCGATCCAGCGGTCGTCCGCCGGAATCAGGCCGGACACGCCGAGCCCGGTGCCGGGCCCGAGCAGCCCGATCACGCTGTTCTGGCGGCGCGCGCCGCCGCCGATCTGCACGCGCTGCGCATCGGTCAGGCCCGGCAGCGCCATCGCGAGCGCGGTGAAGTCGTTGACGACGAGCAGCGTGTCGAAGCCGAGCGCGCGGCGCGTCGCCTCGATCGAGAAGCTCCAGTCGTGATTGGTCATCGTCACCTGGTCGCCGTCGACCGGGTTCGCGATCGCGATCGCCGCGTGGTTCACGCGGCTGATCTTCACGTCCTTCAGATACTTGCGGATCGCGTCGGTGAGCGTCGGGTAGTCGGCGCCGGGATAGACGCGGATCTGCGTGATCTCGCCGGGGCCGGTTTCCAGCGCGAATCGCGCGTTGGTGCCGCCGACGTCCGCGAGCAGGCGCGGGCCGTCGGCATGCTGGCCCGCGACGACAGCCTTACTTTGCGCACCAGTAGACATCGAGCTGGGTCCCCTTGTCGTTGGCCAGTTGGGAAATCGCGTTCTTCTGCAGCGTCGCGGCCGCGGCGTCGAGGACGTCGCGCTTGGCGGGGCCCGCGATCAACAGGAACAGCCGGTCGACGCGCTTCAGCGCATCGAGCGAAAAGCTCACGCGTGCATGCGGCGCGGCGCCGGGATGCACGGCGACGAAGCGCTCGGGCGTCGTGATCGCATGGTCCCATTCGGGCGCGTCCGCGAAGATCGACGCCGTGTGGCCGTCCTCGCCCATGCCGAGCACCGCGACGTTCGGCACGCGGTAGTCGGCGTTGGCGTTGAGCGCGGCGACGTGCGCATCGAGCGATGCGCGCGTGTCGACGAGCGGCAGGAAGCGGGCAGGGGCCGCCGCGTGCTGCAGCAGCGTGTCGCGCACGAGGTGCGCGTTGCTGGCCGCATCGTTCTCCGGCACCCAGCGGTCGTCGACCAGCGTGACGTCGACGCCGGCCCAGTCGAGCGCTGCGTGCGACAGCGTGTGCAGGAACGGGCGCGGGCTCGTGCCGCCGGACACCGCGAGCGTCGGGCGCGCGGGGCCGCCGAGCGCGGCGCGCAGCGCATCGCCGACGGCGCGCGCGAGCGCTTCGCTTTGCGCTTCCTGGGTGTCGAAAGCGTGGATCTCGATCACATCTCCTCCGGACTGCTTTGTCTGTTCAATTCGTGCGAATCGTGGGGCACGTTGCCGCGCGCTGGCGCGCACGGCAACGGTTTGCATCAGTTTTCTTCTTCGAGCCAGCAGGTGCCGTGCTGCGCGAGCATCGCGCTCGCCGCGGCCGGCCCCCACGTGCCTGCCGCGTACGGCTTCGGCGGCTTCAGCGAGCGTGCCCATTCGTTCAGGATCGGCTCGACCCAGCGCCACGCGGCTTCCTGCTCGTCGCGACGCACGAAGAGGGCGAGGCGGCCGTTGATCACGTCGAGCAGCAGGCGCTGGTACGCCTCCATCTGCCCTTCCTTGAAGAACTGGTCGAACGCGAGGTCGAGGTGCACGCTCGCGAGGTTCATCCCTTCGCCGGGCTGCTTCGCGAGGCAGTACAGGCGAATCGTCTCGTTCGGCTGCAGCCGGATCACGAGGCGGTTCGAACCGGGGCGCAGCGCGGTCGGGCCCAGCGCCGAGTGCGGCACCGGCCGGAAGTTCACGACGATCTCCGCGACGCGGTCGGCCAGACGCTTGCCGGTGCGCAGGAAGAACGGCACGCCGGCCCAGCGCCAGTTCTCGATCTCGACCTTCAGCGCGACGAAGGTTTCGGTCGGGCTGTCGGGTTTCACGCCGGGCTCGGTGGCATAGGCCGGCACCTGTGCGCCCTTGATCACGCCCGCATGATACTGGCCGCGCACCGCGACCTTGCCGATGTCGCGCGGATCGATGGGCTTCAGCGCACGCAGCACGCGCAGCTTTTCGTCGCGCACCGCGTCGGAATCCATCGAGTGCGGCGGCTCCATCGCGACGATCGACAGCAGCTGCAGCAGGTGGTTCTGCACCATGTCGCGCAGTGCGCCCGTATTGTCGTAGAAATCGCCGCGCGCCTCGACGCCGAGCTCCTCGGCGATCGTGATCTGGATGCTCTCGACCCATTCGCGGCGCCACAGCGGCTCGAACAGCGCATTGCCGAAGCGCAGCGCGAGCAGGTTCTGTACCGGCTCCTTCCCGAGATAGTGGTCGATCCGGTAGATCTGGTCTTCCGCGAAGATCTCGCCGACCGCGTCGTTGATCGCGTTCGACGATTTCAGGTCGTAGCCGAGCGGCTTCTCGAGCACGATGCGCGCGCCCTCGTTCAGGCCGACCGACGCGAGCGCCTTGCAGATCGGCACGAACAGCGACGGCCCTGTGGCGAGATAGAACACGCGGATGCCGGACAGCTGCGCGACCGCGTCGCGCAGCACGACGTAGTCCTCCGCACGGCCGAGGTCGAGCTTCACGTATTCGATGCGCTCGAGGAAGGATTTCCACACGCTTTCGTCGAATGCCTTGCCGGCCGCCTTCGCCGCATGCGGCTTCACATGCGTGTCGACCCACTCGAGATAGCCGGCCCGATCCGATTCGTGCCGCGCGACGGCAACGATCCGGCCGCTTTCCGCAAGCATGTTGCCGCGGTGCGCTTCGAACAGCGCGGGCAGGATCTTGCGCATCGACAGGTCGCCGGTGCCGCCGAAAAGTACGAAGGTAAAGCTGGAATCGGTATGCATGTGTCTCCGCCGATTGGGGGTGCTGGGAAGCGATCCGTAGTGCGATAAAAATATTTTTGACACTGAATTGTAGTTTAACTACAATCCGCCGCAAGGGGTAGCACCTGGGCGAAGAAAAAAAGAAGCGCGGTCGATGAACTGCGCGAGCTTCGCCTTCGGGAGCGCCTTGTGCCGAATGTTATCGGACATTGACGGTGCGCATCGTCCGCGCATCGTCGCCCCCGGGCTCGCGCCGCGGCATCGCGGCGGGCCAGAAACACAAAGAGGAGACACGCCGTTGAATCTCGATTCACGCTTTCTGTAAGAGCCCGGCCGGTCATCGGCCCCGTACGCTGCAATGCGTCCCGCGGCTCGATTTCCCCGTCGTTTATCAAGAAGCCGGTTCCCCGTCAGGGAACCTCACGAGTTGATTCAGTCTGGAGGAGATAAGTAATGAAAGTTCGCTCGATCATGGGCGCGCTCTGCGCCGCGGGTCTGATGGCTGGCGCCGTGGCGGCGCAGGCGGCCGAGAACGTAACCGTGCTGCACTGGTGGACCTCGGGCGGCGAGTCGAAGGCCGTCGGCGTGCTGAAGGACGACGTGCAGAAGCAGGGTTACGTGTGGAAGGACTTCGCGGTCGCGGGCGGCGCTGGCGCCGCGGCGATGACCGCGCTGAAGACCAAGGTGATCAGCGGCGACGCACCGTCGGCCGCGCAGATCAAGGGCCCGCTGATCCAGGACTGGGCCGACCAGGGCGTGCTCGTCAACATCGATTCCGCCGCCGGCGACTGGAAGCAGAACCTGCCGCCGGAAATCGACAAGATCATCAAGTACAAGGGCCACACCGTCGCCGCGCCGTTCTCGGTGCACCGCGTGAACTGGCTCTATATCAACAAGGCCGCGCTCGACAAGGTCGGCGCGAAGGTGCCGACCACCTGGCCCGAATTCTTCGCGGTGGCCGACAAGCTGAAGGCTGCCGGCATCCAGCCGGTCGCGATGGGCGGCCAGCCGTGGCAGGACCTGACGCTGTGGGAAGACGTCGTGCTGTCGCAGGGTCCGGCGTTCTACAAGAAGGCGCTCGTCGATCTCGACCAGGCCACGCTGACGTCGCCGCAGATGCTGTCGGTGTTCGACACGGTGCGCAAGATCCAGGGCTACTTCGACACGGGCCGCAACGGCCGCGACTGGAACCTCGCGACCGCGATGGTGATCAACGGCAAGGCCGGCATGCAGTTCATGGGCGACTGGGCGAAGGGCGAGTTCGAGAACGCCGGCAAGAAGGCGGGCAAGGACTACATCTGCGCGGCGGTGCCGGGCACCGCGAATTCGTACACGTTCAACGTCGACTCGTTCGTGTTCTTCCAGCAGAAGGGGCAGAAGGACGCGACGCCGGGCCAGGTCGCACTCGCGAAGACGATCATGACGCCGGACTTCCAGGAGCAGTTCAGCCTGCTGAAGGGCTCGGTGCCGGTGCGCCTCGGCGTGAAGATGGACAAGTTCGACGACTGCGCGAAGAAGTCGTATGCCGACGAGCAGACCGCGATCAAGTCGGGCGGCTTCGTGCCGTCGCTCGCGCACGGGATGGCGCAGGGCGATGCAACGGCCGGCGCGATCACCGACGTCGTGACGAAGTTCATGAACTCGCAGCAGGATTCGAAGAGCGCGGTCGCCGCGCTCGCGAAGGCCGCGAAGGTGAAGTAAAGCGCGACAGGCGCCCGGCCGGAAACGCAGGATCGGCCGGGCGTTCCTGCATGTGCAGCAAACGGGCTCGCTCGCGGGCCCGTGTCGTACCCGGCGCCGGCCCGGCCTGCGTCACCCTCGTTCCAGGAGTCGAATCAAGTGGCTGCCCCTCTTAGCGGAAACGGATCCGGCGCTGCCGCCGCACGGCGCACGTCGCCGATGTCGGCCTTCGCCGATCGCTGGATTCCGAAGCTCGTGCTCGCGCCGAGCCTCGCGATCGCCGTGGTGTTCATCTACGGCTTCATCCTGATTACCGGCTATCTGTCGCTGACCAATTCGCGGCTGTTGCCGAACTACGAATTCGACGGCTTCGGCCGTTATTCGGATCTGTTCCAGAACGACGTGTGGTGGACCTCCGCCGCGAACCTCGGCTGGTTCGGGATTCCGTTCATCGCGATCTGCGTCGCGCTCGGGCTGTTCCTCGCGATCCTGCTCGACCAGCGGATCCGCAACGAAGGCGCGCTGCGCGCGATCTTCCTGTATCCGATGGCGCTGTCGTTCATCGTCACGGGCACCGCATGGCAGTGGATCCTGAACCCGGGCCTCGGCCTGGAGAAGGTGATGCACGACTGGGGCTGGACGAGCTTCTCGTTCGGCTGGCTCGACGATCCGGACAAGGCGATCTTCTGTATCGTGATCGCCGCCGTGTGGCAGTCGACCGGCTTCGTGATGGCGCTGTTCCTCGCCGGGTTGCGCGGCGTCGACGCGGAGATCTTCAAGGCCGCGCAGGTCGACGGCGCGACGCTGCCGACCATCTACCGCAAGATCGTGATCCCGAGCATGCGCCCGGTGTTCTTCTCGGTGCTGCTGATCCTCTGCCACATCACGATCAAGACCTTCGACCTGGTCGTCGCGCTGACGGCCGGCGGCCCCGGCACGTCGTCGTCGCTGCCGGCCATGTTCATGTACACGTTTTCGTTCAACCGCGGCCAGCTCGGGCTCGGCGCGGCGTCGTCGGTGATGATGCTCGCGACCGTGGTCGCGGTGCTGGTGCCGCTGATGTATATGGAATCGAGGAGCACCCGCAATGCAGCCTAAAGTGACGATCAGCCGGGCAGTGATCTATGCGGCGCTGATCCTGTTCGCGCTGTATTTCCTGTTCCCGATCTACGTGATGCTGTCGACGTCCTTCAAGGACCTCGAGCAGCTGCGCACCGGCAACCTGTTGACGCCGCCGACGCACTGGACCTTCGATCCGTGGGTGAAGGCGTGGAGCGGCGCGTGTACCGGCGTGCGCTGCGACGGCATGAAGCCGTTCTTCCTGAACTCGCTGCAGATGGTGATTCCGGCCGTGCTGATCTCGTCGCTGATCGGCGCGTTCAACGGCTACGTGCTCACGCACTGGCGCTTTCGCGGCGCGGATGCGCTGTTCACGATGATGCTGGTCGGCTGCTTCATCCCGTTCCAGGTGATCCTGCTGCCGATGGCGCGCCTGCAGGGGATGCTCGGCCTCGCCAACACGATTCCGGGCCTGGTGTTCGTGCACGTCGTGTACGGCATCGCGTTCACGACGATGTTCTTCCGCAACTTCTACGTGAGCGTGCCGGCCGAGCTCGTGAAGGCCGCGCGCATCGACGGCGCGGGTTTCTTCACGATCTTCACGAAGATCCTGCTGCCGGTGTCGCTGCCGATCTTCATGGTGTGCCTGATCTGGCAATTCACGCAGATCTGGAACGACTTCCTGTTCGGGATCGTGTTCTCCGGCGTCGACTCGATGCCGATCACGGTTGCGCTGAACAACCTCGTCAACACGTCGACGGGCGTGAAGGAATACAACGTCGACATGGCCGGCGCGATCATCGCCGCGCTGCCGACGCTGCTCGTCTACGTGGTCGCCGGCCGCTACTTCGTGCGCGGGCTGACGGCGGGCGCGGTGAAGGGGTAAGCGCGGCTTCATCCGATACGACGAACCGGCCGCGCACGACGCGCGGCGCATCGAAACGAACCCGACGCGGCGCCGTGGCGCCGCGCGAGACGAGACAGAGGATTCACAGCATGGCAAGCCTTTCCATCCGTGACGTGTACAAGACCTACCCGAACGGGGTGCCGGTTCTGAAGGGTGTCGACATCGAGATCGAGGACGGACAGTTCCTGATCCTGGTCGGCGGCTCGGGCTGCGGGAAGTCGACGCTGCTCAACATGATCGCCGGTCTCGAGACCGTGACGAGCGGCGAGATCTGCATCGACGGCAAGGTCGTCAACGACCTGTCGCCGAAGGATCGCGACATCGCGATGGTGTTCCAGTCGTACGCGCTGTACCCGTCGATGACGGTGCGCGAGAACATCTCGTTCGGCCTGAACATCCGCAAGGTGCCGAAGAGCGAGCAGCAGCAGATCGTCGAGCGCGTGTCGGCGATGCTGCAGATCCAGCATCTGCTCGACCGCAAGCCGGGCCAGCTGTCGGGCGGCCAGCGCCAGCGCGTCGCGATGGGGCGCGCACTGGCGCGCGATCCGTCGCTGTTCCTGTTCGACGAGCCGCTGTCGAACCTCGACGCGAAGCTGCGCATCGAGATGCGCGCGGAAATCAAGCTGCTGCACCAGCGCCTCGGCACGACGATCGTCTACGTGACGCACGACCAGATCGAGGCGATGACGCTCGGCGACCGGATCGCGGTGATGAAGGACGGCGTGGTCCAGCAGTTCGGCGCGCCGCAGGAAATCTACGATTCGCCGTCGAACCTGTTCGTCGCGGGCTTCATCGGCGCGCCGCCGATGAACTTCATCAACGGCCGCCTGGTCGAGCAGGGCAGCGGGGTCGCGCTCGAGATCGATACGGGCCTCGCGCGCAGCGCGCTGAACCTGCCGTTCGACGCGAAGCGGATGAACGGCCACGTGGGCCGCGAGGTGATCCTCGGCCTGCGTCCGGAGCGCATCACCGACGCGCGCAATGCGCACCACGGCGAGGCGTCGAAGCTGCAGCCGATCGACGTGCGCGTCGACGTGACCGAGCCGACCGGGCCGGACACGCACGTGTTCGCGCAGGTCAACGGCAAGCGGATCGTGAGCCGCGTGCACCCGGCCGCGAACCCGCAGCCGGGGCAGACGCAGTCGCTGCTGTTCGACGTGTCGAAGGCGGTGCTGTTCGATCCGGCGTCGGAAGAGCGGATCGCGTGAGGCCGCGGTTGCGCTGAATGAAGAAGGGGTCGTCTCGAAGGAGCGGCCCCTTTTGTTTCTGGCGGTGCGTCCGGTGTTGCGGCGGCGATCAGTGCGGCAACCGCACGTCGAACTTGAAGGTCGCGAGCCGCGCGACGAGGATGAAGCCGGTCGCGAGCAGCACGCTGTACACCGAGTCGAACTGCAGCCACGCGAGCAGCAGGTAGAACCAGCAGCCGACGAACGCGCAGGTCGCGTACGGCCGCGAATCGCGCAGGATCAGCGGGATGTCGTTGCACAGCACGTCGCGGATGATGCCGCCGACCACGCCGGTGATCACGCCCATCATCACCGCGATGAAGCGCGGCATCTCGGCATCGAGCGCGATCGCGGTCCCCGAGATGCTGAAGATGCCGAGCCCGATCGCGTCGGCCACCAGCAGCAGCCGCTCGGCCGACAGCCGCGACAGCATCCGCAACACGAACGGCGCGAACAGCGCGAGCACGAAGATCGCGATCACGTAGTCGTCGTGCACGACCCAGTAGAACGGCCGGCGTTCGAGCAGGATGTCGCGCAGCGTGCCGCCGCCGAATGCGGTGGCGAGCGCGACGACGAACGTGCCGACCGAGTCGAGACGGTTCTTGCGCGCCTCGATGAAGCCCGAGATCGCGAACGCCAGCGTCGCGATCGCCTCCAGTACCGCGATCGCGAGCGTCAGCCTAGGATGCGGCACGCGGCCCCCGATCGGCGGGCGCCGCGAGCGGCTGCAGCAGCACGAGCACCGCGCCCGCGCCGCCGTCGTGGCTGCGCGCCTCGCAGAACGCGATCACTTCTTCCTTCTGCACGAGCCACGCGCGCACCTTGCCTTTCAGCACGGGTTCCTTGCCGATCGAGCCGAGCCCCTTGCCATGGATCACGCGCAGGCAGCGTAGCCCCTTCTTGCCGGCTTCGCGGATGAATTCGGCGAGCGCATCGCGCGCCTCGTCGCGCCGCATCCCGTGCAGGTCGATCTGCGCCTGCACGATCCACGCGCCGCTCCTCAGCTTGCGCACGACGTCGCGACTGATGCCGGGGCGGTGGTAGTACAGCGATTCGTCGCTGTCGAGCAGCGTCTCGGGATCGAATTCGTCGGACAGCGTCGCGTTCAGCACGGCTTCCTCGTCGCGCTGCGTCTGCTTCGGCACCGGGTCGGGTGGCGTACGGCCGGATTTCGCGCGCGGCGGCGCGTTCAGCGGCTGGATCGCGCCGATTTCGTTGCGGAACAGGTTCGCGTCGGCTTCGGCCTTGCGTTCGGCCTTCGCGGTTTCGATGCGCTCGCGGTCGCGGCGATCGGCTTCGCCTTGCAGCGACTTGCGCAACGCGCCGAGGCCGGCCAGGCCCTGGCCGCGCAATGCGGCGGCGTCGGGCGCGGGCGGCGGCGCCGCGGGCGCCGGGTTTGCGGGACGGGCGGCGATCTTCCGCTTCGCGGGATCGCTCGGATGGGGCTGGTTCTTCGCCATGATTCGGTAACCGGGCAGGCGCGTTCGGGCGCGCGGGCACAAAAAAAGCCGCTGCGCGACGGCAGCGGCTTTCCGGTCAAGCCCGCTTCGCGGCAGCGGACCCCATTGTAGCGCCCGGCGCGCGAAGGCTCGACGCTTACTTCTTGTCGTGCAGGCTTTCGAGGTAGCGCTGCGCGTCGAGCGCGGCCATGCAGCCCGTGCCGGCGCTCGTGATCGCCTGGCGGTACACGTTGTCCTGTACGTCGCCGGCGGCGAACACGCCCGGCACGCTAGTCGACGTCGCGTTGCCCTGCAGGCCGCTCTTCGTCAGGATGTAACCGTCCTTCATCTCGAGCTGGCCCTGGAACAGGTCGGTATTCGGCTTGTGGCCGATCGCGACGAACACGCCCTGCACGGTGAGGTCCTGCTTCTCGCCGGTCTTCACGTTCTTGATGCGCAGGCCCGTGACGCCCGAATCCTCGCCCGTCACTTCGTCGAGCACGTGATCCCACTTGATGTCGACGACGCCTTCCTTTTCCTTCTCCAGCAGGCGGTCGATCAGGATCGGCTCGGCGCGGAACTTGTCGCGGCGGTGGATCACCGTGACCTTCTTCGCGATGCCCGTCAGGTAGAGCGCTTCCTCGACCGCCGTGTTGCCGCCGCCGATCACCGCGACTTCCTGGTTGCGGTAGAAGAAGCCGTCGCAGGTCGCGCAGGCCGACACGCCCTTGCCCATGAACAATTCTTCGGACGGCAGGCCGAGATACTGTGCGGATGCGCCGGTCGCGATGATCAGCGAGTCGCACGTGTATTCACCCGAATCGCCGATCAGCCGGATCGGCTTTTCGTGCAGTTTCGCGGTGTGGATGTGGTCGAAGACGATTTCGGTGTTGAAACGCTCGGCGTGCTCGAGGAAGCGCGCCATCAGTTCCGGGCCTTGCACACCCTTCGCGTCCGCCGGCCAGTTTTCGACGTCGGTCGTGGTCATCAGCTGGCCGCCCTGCGCGATGCCGGTGATCAGCACCGGGGACAGGTTGGCGCGAGCCGCGTAGACGGCAGCCGTGTAGCCGGCGGGGCCGGAACCGAGAATCAGGACTTTGGCGTGTTTGGGCGTGGACATGTGCGAATCCGTAAAGGGCGGCCGCGGCGGGCGGGGTAAGGCTCGCCGGACGGTCTGGGTTGACCGGGATGCCGTCGTAGATGGGTATCAGACGCGCATTATAAAGGCCCCGTTGCTGCGCTGCCGAACGAGAGTTTCAATCGTGGCGATAGCGTTCGTCGGCGGATCGCCAGCAGCGGCGGGGCAGGTTGGGCGGGGTCGGGTCGGGTCGGGTTGGGGCGGGCGGCTGCGGCCCGTGGCGGCGCATTGCCGCGGCCGGGCGTCACGGGCCGACCGGCGGCCGGATCGCGTGCGTGGGTATCGGCTTCGGCCGCCCCGACCCTCTTATGTAACCGTCATTTACACTTGGCGCCCCGGTGCAGCGTTTACAATAAGCGCGATCGAACGACAGGCGGGCGCGCGGCCCGTCCTCTTTATACGGATTCATGGCAAAAGCTCCTTATTCCGCCCAGGCACAGGCGTTGCCGCACCGGATGTCGAAGCTCCTCACGGAGATCCGCTGGATTCTCCAGGTCGCGCTCTGCGCTTTTCTGGTGATGGCCCTGTTGAGCTACAGCCGGCGCGATCCGAGCTGGACGCACGCCGCGCAGGTGGACCACATCTCGAACTGGGCCGGCCGCGTCGGCGCGTGGACGGCCGACATCATCCTGCTGCTGTTCGGCCTGTCGGCCTACTGGCTGATCGTGCCGCTCGGGCGGCGCATCGCGGTCAACTACCGGCGCATCACGCGCCACGAGGCGGTCGCCGACGAACCCGAGCGGCCGATCGGCTGGCTCACCGAGATCCTGGCGTTCGTGCTCGTCGTGCTCGCGTGCGACGGCATCGAGGCGCTGCGCATGTGGTCGCTGAAGGTGCAGCTGCCGCGCGCACCGGGCGGCGTGATCGGCGAGGCCGTGGCGGGTGCGATGTCGCACGCGTTCGGCTTCACCGGCGGCACGCTGCTGCTGCTGATCCTGCTCGCGATCGGCCTGTCGCTGTATTTCCGCTTCTCGTGGCTGTCGGTCGCCGAGCGCGTGGGCGGGGCGATCCTGTCCGCCGTCAACGTCGCGAAGCTGCGCCGCGAGGCCGAGCGCGACCGCAAGCTCGGCGAGGCCGCGGCCGTGCGCCGCGAAGGCAAGGTCGAAGAGGAGCGCGTGCGCATCGAGGATCACGAACCCGTGACGATCGTGCCGCCGGTCGTCACGCCGGCGAAGTCCGAGCGCGTCGAGCGCGAGCGCCAGGTGCCGCTCTTCACCGACCTGCCGGGCGATTCGACGCTGCCGCCGGTGTCGCTGCTCGATCCCGCGCCGAAGACGCAGGAAGCGATTTCTGCCGATACGCTCGAATTCACGTCGCGCCTGATCGAGAAGAAGCTGAAGGACTTCGGTGTCGAGGCGAGCGTCGTCGCTGCGTATCCGGGCCCGGTCGTCACGCGCTACGAGATCGAGCCGGCCACCGGCGTGAAGGGCAGCCAGATCGTCAACCTCGCTAAGGATCTCGCGCGTTCGCTGTCGCTCGTGTCGATCCGCGTGGTCGAGACGATCCCCGGCAAGAACTACATGGCGCTCGAGCTGCCGAACCAGCGCCGCCAGACGGTCCACCTGTCCGAGATCATCGGCTCGGAAGTCTATGCGGCCGCGTCGTCGGCGCTGACGCTGAGCCTCGGCAAGGACATCGGCGGCAAGCCGGTCTGCGCGGACCTCGCGAAGATGCCGCACCTGCTGGTCGCCGGCACGACCGGTTCGGGCAAGTCGGTCGGGATCAACGCGATGATCCTGTCGCTGCTGTACAAGGCCACTGCCGAGCAGGTGCGCCTGATCCTGATCGATCCGAAGATGCTCGAAATGAGCGTCTACGAAGGCATTCCGCACCTGCTGTGCCCGGTCGTCACCGACATGCGCCAGGCCGGCCATGCGCTGAACTGGACGGTCGCGGAGATGGAGCGCCGCTACAAGCTGATGAGCAAGCTCGGCGTGCGCAACCTGGCGGGCTACAACAACAAGATCGACGAAGCGGCGAAGCGCGAGGAAAAGATTCCGAATCCGTTCAGCCTGACGCCGGACGATCCTGAACCGCTCGGCCGCCTGCCGAACATCGTCGTCGTGATCGACGAGCTGGCCGACCTGATGATGGTCGTCGGCAAGAAGGTCGAGGAACTGATCGCGCGGATCGCGCAGAAGGCGCGCGCGGCCGGCATCCACCTGATCCTCGCAACGCAGCGTCCGTCCGTCGACGTGATTACCGGCCTGATCAAGGCGAACGTGCCGACGCGGATCGCGTTCCAGGTGTCGTCGAAGATCGACTCGCGCACGATTCTCGACCAGATGGGTGCCGAATCGCTGCTCGGGATGGGCGACATGCTTTACCTGCCGCCGGGCACCGGGCTGCCGGTGCGCGTGCACGGCGCATTCGTCGCCGACGACGAAGTGCATCGCGTCGTCGAGAAGCTCAAGGAGCAGGGCGAGCCGAACTACGTCGAAGGGCTGCTCGAAGGCGGCACGGCCGACGGCGACGAGGGCTCGGCCGGCGCGGGAACCGGCGAAGGCGGCGAGGAGTCTGATCCGCTGTACGACCAGGCGGTCGAGATCGTCATCAAGAACCGCCGCGCGTCGATTTCGCTCGTGCAGCGCCATCTGCGGATCGGCTACAACCGCGCGGCGCGGCTGCTCGAACAGATGGAACAGTCGGGGCTCGTGTCGGCGATGTCGTCGAGCGGCAACCGCGAAATTCTTGTGCCGGCGCGCGACGCGGAATGAGTCCGCGGCGCCCGCAGCGCCGGCCACCCAGGGAGAAAACCGCAATATGCAGCAACATTCGTTCGCAGTGTCCCTTCGTTCGACGCGGCGCTGGCTCGGCGCGGCGCTCGCCGGCGCATCGCTGATGCTCGCGGCGACGCACGCGTTCGCGGGCGGCACCGAGCAGCTGAAGGCCTTCGTATCGCAGGTGCGCTCGGCGAAAGGCGATTTCACGCAGCAGATCGTCAAGGCGCCGGCGAAGGGCGCGAGCGCCGTGCAGGCCGCGCCGAAGCCGAACGACAACTCGAGCGGCACGTTCGTGTTCTCGCGTCCGGGCAAGTTCATCTGGACGTACCAGAAGCCGTACCAGCAGGTGCTGCAGGCCGACGGCGACAAGCTCTACGTGTACGACCGCGACCTGAACCAGGTCACCGAACGCAAGCTGAACGGCGCGCTGGGCGCGAGCCCGGCCGCGATCCTGTTCGGCAGCAACGATCTCGACAAGAACTACACGCTGCGCGATGCAGGCGAGAAGGGCGGCATCGAGTGGCTCGAGATGCTGCCGAAGGCGCAGGACACGCAATTCCAGCGGATCGGCATCGGCTTCCGCAACGGCACGCTCGCCGCGATGGAATTGCACGACGTGTTCGGCAACGTCACGCTGCTCACGTTCACGAACATCCAGACGAACCCGCCGCTGAAGAGCGATACGTTCAAGTTCGTCGTGCCGAAGGGCGCGGACGTGATCAACGGCTGACCGGCACCACGCCGTTTTCCCGACACGGGCCTGCCGGCGACGGCAGGCCCGTGTTGTTTTTTGGGGCGCGGGCATCGGGCGTCGGGCATCGGGCGTCGGGATCGGGCGCAAGCACCAGGCGCGGCGGTGCAGTCGCGCGGCTGTCATAATGTCGGGTCCGGCGGCCCGTTCGGCCGCCATCGTTTGATCTGGAGCGAGGGTTCATGTCCGACCTGTTTCAAGTCGAGCCGCGCCGGCCGCTCGCCGAGGCGCTGCGGCCGAAGACGCTCGCCGAGGTGATCGGCCAGACGCATCTGCTGGGCGAAGGCAAGCCGCTGCGGCTCGCGTTCGAATCCGGCAAGCCGCATTCGATGATCCTGTGGGGGCCGCCCGGCGTCGGCAAGACGACGCTCGCGCGCCTCACCGCGCTCGCGTTCGACTGCGAGTTCATCGCGCTGTCCGCGGTGCTCGGCGGCGTGAAGGACATCCGCGAGTCGATGGAGCAGGCGAAGGACACGCTGAATCGCACCGGCCGCCACACGATCCTGTTCGTCGACGAAATCCACCGCTTCAACAAGGGTCAGCAGGATGCGCTGCTGCCGTTCGTCGAGTCGGGGCTCGTGACCTTCATCGGCGCGACGACCGAGAACCCGAGCTTCGAAGTCAACTCGGCGCTGCTGTCGCGGGCGCAGGTGTACGTGCTGCAGTCGCTGAACGACGACGAGATGCGTCAGCTGCTCAAGCGCGCGCAGGAAATCGCGCTCGACGGGCTCGCGTTCGACGACAAGGCGATCGATACGCTCATCGGTTATGCGGACGGCGACGCGCGGCGCTTCCTGAACCTGCTCGAGCAGGCGCAGACGGCCGCAGCCTCGGCCAAGGTCACGACCATCGATGCCGAGTTCGTCAGCAGCGCGATGACGCTGAACGCGCGGCGCTTCGACAAGGGCGGCGACAACTTCTACGACCAGATCTCGGCGCTGCACAAGTCGGTGCGCGGTTCGAGCCCGGACGGTGCGCTGTACTGGTTCTGCCGGATGATCGACGGCGGCGCGGATCCGAAATATCTCGCGCGGCGCATCGTGCGGATGGCGTGGGAAGACATCGGCCTCGCCGATCCGCGCGCACTGCAGGTGGCGAACGACGCGGCCGAGACCTACGAGCGGCTCGGCTCGCCCGAAGGCGAGCTGGCGCTCGGGCAGGCGGTGATCTATCTCGCGTGCGCGGCGAAGAGCAATGCGGGCTACAACGCGTTCAACCAGGCGATGGCGTTCGTGAAGCAGGACAAGTCGCGCGAGGTGCCCGTGCATCTGCGCAATGCGCCGACCAAGCTGATGAAGGAACTCGGCTACGGTCACGCGTATCGCTACGCGCATGACGAGCCGAATGCCTATGCGGCCGGCGAGTCGTATCTTCCGGAAGGGATGCGCGAACCGCGCTGGTACAAGCCGGTGCCGCGCGGGCTCGAATCGAAGATCGCCGACAAGCTCGCGTGGCTGCGCGAGCTCGACCGCGAGGCCGGCAAGAAGGACTGACCGGCTGCGCGCGGCCCGACGGCCGGCGCTGCCGGGGGGCGTGTCAGCGCCGGCGGCCCGGCTGCTTCTTCCAGTACTCGAACGGCTCCTCGTGGCAGTCGATGTCGAGCTCGGCGACCCGTGCGTGCAGGCGCTCCTGCGCATCGGCGATCGCGAGGTTGTAGATTGCCGGCGCGATTTCCTCGACGAAGAAATGCAGCAGCGCACCGGCCTGGATGTTGCCGATCGGCTCGTCCATGTTTTCTGTGAAATAGCGTTGCAGCGACGCGATCGCGCGGTCGCGAACATCCTTGTCCAGTTCGATGGCCATCGGGTTCCCTCGGGTGATGGTGATGCGAAGACGGGTGCGTTGCCCGCCGCGTTGCGCCCGGCCGGGGCGGCTGTCGCGCGCTGCGCCGCGGCGTCGCGCAACGCGCTTCGCCGGCTGCGGGCGCGCAGGCCGGCAATGCGATACTGCCACGCCCGTCGCGCGTTTGCGGCACTGTCCATCCGGCCAATGCCGTGGCGGCCCCGCGGTGCGTTAGAATTCCCGTCTTACACAACGATTTTCCAAGTCCTCCCATGCTCGACATCCAGTTGCTGCGCAAAGACCTCGACGGCGTCGCGAAGCGCCTCGCCGATCGCGGCTACACCCTCGACGTCGCCGCGTTCTCCGCCCTCGAAGCGGAACGCCGTGCGATCCAGACCCGTACCGAAGAGCTTCAGGCGCGCCGCAACAGCCTGTCGAAGCAGATCGGCGCGATGAAGGGGAAGGGCGAGGACACGTCGGCCGTCATGGCCGAAGTCGGCGGGATCGGCGACGAAATGAAGGCGTCGGAGGCCAAGCTCGGCGAGATTCAGACGCGCCTGTCCGACCTGATGCTGGGCATGCCGAACATCGCGCACGAAAGCGTGCCGGTCGGCAAGGACGAAGCCGACAACGTCGAAGTGCGCCGCTGGGGCACGCCGCGCCAGTTCGACTTCGAGGTGAAGGATCACGTCGACGTCGGCACGCCGCTCGGCCTCGATTTCGAAACCGGCGCGAAGCTCGCCGGCGCACGCTTCACGATGCTGCGCGGCTCGATCGCACGCCTGCACCGCGCGCTCGCGCAGTTCATGATCGACACGCACACGCTGCAGCACGGCTACAGCGAGACGTACACGCCGTACATCGTGAATCCCGAGATCCTGTACGGCACGGGCCAGCTGCCGAAGTTCGCGGACGACATGTTCCGCGTCGAGAAGGGCGGCGCCGAAAACACGATCACGCAGTACCTGATCTCCACGTCCGAGATTTCGCTGACGAACACCGTGCGCGAGTCGATCGTCGAAGGCTCCGCGCTGCCGATCAAGCTGACCGCGCATTCGCCGTGCTTCCGCTCCGAAGCCGGCTCGTATGGCCGCGACACGCGCGGGATGATCCGCCAGCACCAGTTCGACAAGGTCGAGATGGTGCAGGTCGTCGCGCCGGACGCGTCGTATGCGGCACTCGACGAGATGGTCGGCCACGCGGAGGCGATCCTGCAGAAGCTCGGCCTGCCGTACCGCGTGATCACGCTGTGCACGGGCGACATGGGCTTCTCGGCCGCGAAGACGTTCGACCTCGAAGTGTGGCTGCCCGCGCAGAACACCTATCGCGAGATCTCGAGCTGCTCGAACACCGAAGCGTTCCAGGCGCGCCGGATGCAGGCGCGTTTCCGCAACGCGCAGGGCAAGCCGGAACTCGTGCATACGCTGAACGGCTCCGGCCTCGCGGTCGGCCGCACGCTCGTCGCAGTGCTGGAGAACTACCAGAATGCCGACGGTTCGGTCACGGTGCCCGAGGCGCTGCGTCCGTACATGGGCGGCATGGAGCGAATCGAAGCGCCGGCGCAGGCGTCGTGAGATTGCTGCGCGATCGGTCTTCGACGGGCTCGCAAAAAAATTTGCAAAAAACGCTTGTGAGTTACGAAGAGATCGTTCTATAATCTTTTCTTTCCCGGACACGACCAACCGGGAAATGAAGCAGCAAGGAAGGAGAGGTGGCAGAGTGGTCGAATGTACCTGACTCGAAATCAGGCGTACGGTTTCCCCGTACCGTGGGTTCGAATCCCACCCTCTCCGCCAAAATACGAAGCCCCGTGATCCGGAAGGATCACGGGGTTTTTCGTTTTGGTCGCCCGGTGGCGAGCGTGGATGCGATGTGCGGTACGCGCGCGTACCGATCGGCCGGCACCCGCTTGGGCGTTGTTGCCTCGGTTCCCGCCGCCCACGGATCGCCACGGGCTTCGTGCTCGACCCGCACGGTTCCCGCCGCCGCTTGCCCGCTTCAGCCTTGACCTCGCGCGCCGTTAACAGAGCGGTCGGCGGCTCGCGCTTTTTGCGCGGTCGCCGTTCTCCGACGATCCAAGGTCCCATGAAGCTGAGCTACAAGATTCCCCTCGCATTCGCCATTGCGCTGCTGCTGATGTTCTGTGGCGCGCTGTACGGCATCCGCATTCTCAATCGCTCGATCGACACGTTCGCGAACGACGTGCAGACGCACGTTGCCGACGAGCGGCTCGTATCGGCCACGCTCGTGCAGTTCAAGCTGCAGGTGCAGGAATGGAAGGACACGCTGCTGCGCGGCAAGCAGCCCGACAAGCTCGACAAGTACTGGCAGGCATTCCAGACGCGCGAGCGCACGGTAGACACGCTCGCCGCGCAGCTCGTCGGCGAGCTGCCGCCCGGCGAGAGCCGGACGCTCGTCGAGCAGTTCATGCGCGCGCATGCGGCGATGGGCGACGGCTACCGGCGAGGGTTCGACGCGTTCAAGGCCGCGGGCTTCGAGCCGACGGCCGGGGACGCGGCCGTGGCGGGCGTCGACCGGGCGCCCGCCGCGCTGCTCGAGCGCGCGGCGAAGGCGATCGCCGACGAGAGTGCTGCCGTATCGTCGCAAGCGAGCCGCGATGCGCGCCACGCGACCGCGGCGAGCGTCGTGCTCATGCTGATCGTGCTCGGCATCGCGATGATCGGTGCGTTCCTGTTCAGCCGCGCGATCCTGCGGCCGCTCGATCGCGCCGTGGCCTGTGCACAGGCGGTGGCCGGCGGCGACCTGACGCGCGACGTCGACGCGGCCGGCCGCGACGAGATCGCCGATCTGCTGCGCGCATTGAAGACGATGCAGGCGAGCCTGTCGGGTGTCGTGCTCGAGGTGCGTACGCATGCCGAAGCCGTCGCGACCGCGAGCGCGCAGATCGCGGCGGGCAATCACGACCTGTCGTCGCGCACCGAGGCGCAGGCTGCCTCGCTCGAGGAAACCGCGGCCAGCATGACCGAACTGACGGGCATCGTGCGCCAGTCGGCCGAACACGCGCAGCATGCGGCGCAGCTCGCACGCGACGCATCGGACATCGCGTCCGCGGGCGGTGGCGTGATGACGGACGCGGTCGGCACGATGAGCGGGATTGCCGCCAGCGCGGCGAAGGTCGGCGAGATCATCGCGGTCATCGACGGCATCGCATTCCAGACCAACATCCTCGCGCTGAACGCGGCCGTCGAGGCGGCGCGCGCGGGCGAGCAGGGGCGCGGCTTCGCGGTCGTCGCGTCGGAGGTGCGCACGCTCGCGCAGCGCAGCGCGGCCGCCGCCAAGGAGATCAAAACGCTGATCGAGCAATCGACGCGGCGGGTCGACGAGGGCGCCGTGCTGATCGCGCGAGCGGGCGAATCGATCCACGAGATCGTCGGCGCGGTGCAGCGGGTCACGTCGATCGTCGGCGAGATCTCGTCCGCTTCGCAGGAGCAAAGCGGCGGCATCCAGCAGGTGAACGTCGCGGTCACGCAGATGGATGAAGCGACGCAGCGCAATGCGGCGCTGGTCGAACAGGCGTCGGCGGCGACGCAGGCGCTGGCCGAGCAGGCGAGCGCGCTGCGGCACGCGGTCGCCGTGTTCAGGCTGCCGCAGGCCGCGTGATGATATTGCCGACCGCGACCGCGACCGCGACCGCGACCGCGACCGCGACCGCGACCGCGACCGCGCCGTCCTGCGTCACCCCGCGGCCGAATACTGCGCGAGCACGCGAGCGCGGATCGATGGCTTGATGTTCGATTGCGCCATGTTGCCGCCATAGTGCGCGACGACACGCGGATTCATCACGCGATACCAGAGCGGCGGCACATAGGCGAACAGGATCATCGTCGCGTAGCCGGCCGGCAGTTGCGGCGAGTCGTCGAAGTGTCGCAGCGCCTGGTACGAGCGCGTCGGGTTCGCGTGATGGTCGGCGTGCCGCTGCAACTGGTACAGGAACAGGTTGGTGACGACGTGATTGCTGTTCCACGAATGCTGCGGCGTGCAGCGCTCGTAGCGGCCGCTCGGCAGCTTGAGGCGGCCGAGCCCGTAGTGCTCGACGTAGTTGACGACTTCGAGCAGCGACGCGCCGTACACGGCCTGGATCACGAGGAACGGGATCACGATCTTGCCGGCCATCGCGAGCGCGATGCCCCACACGACGACGGTCATCGCCCACGCGCGCAGCACCTCGTTGCGCCAGGTCCACGGCGAATGCCCGAGCCGCTCGAGGCGTGCCTTCTCGAGGCGCCACGCCGAGCGGATGCTGCCCGTCACCGTGCGCGGCAGGAAGGCCCAGAACGATTCGCCGTAGCGCGCGCTCGCCGGATCCTCGGCCGTCGCGACGCGCACGTGATGGCCGCGGTTGTGCTCGACGAAGAAGTGCCCGTACGCCACCGGCGCGAGCGTGACTTTCGCGAGCCAGCGCTCGAAGCGGCTGGTCTTGTGCCCGAGTTCGTGCGCGGTGTTGATCGAGATGCCCGTTGCGGCGCCGAGCGACAGCGCGAAGCCGACGTAGTCGTACCACGCGAGCGCATGCGTGCCGACGATCCGCACGCACATGAAGAACGCGATGTATTCGACCAGCGTCGCGAGATAGACGATGTAGCGGTAGTAGCGCTCGCGTTCGAGATGCGGGACGACGGCTTCGGGCGGATTGTCGCGATCGTCGCCGATCAGCGTGTCCAGGACCGGGATCACGCCGAACGCGAATAGCGGGCCGAACCACCAGAACACGTGGAGGCCCGTCGACAGCGCGAGCTGGGCCGAGAGGATCGGCAGCGTGATCGTCACCGCGCCGAGCAGCCACAGATAACGTTTGCCATCCGACCAGCCCGAGGCCGATGCGTCGGTCATTGCCATTGTCTCCCTCCTTTTCGGGGCCGGCTCCCGCGTGTGCGGGTGCGGCGGCCGAGTGACGCGCTTGTCGTCGTTCGAATCGTCGTGGGTCCGCGGCACGGCGCGCGGCACCGGATCGGTGGTCCGGTTGTGCCAGTTATACGACCGTCGCGCGCGCTTTCCAAACCCCGCCGCTAGGCGGGCGACTCCAAACGGCGGCCCGTGCAGGACGCGGGCCGGGAGGGGCCTGCGCCACGGTGATTGAAACAGGCCGGAGCGGGCCCGATCCGCTCGCGCAGCCGGTATTCTCGTCGGATGAATACGGCAGACCACACGCGCGAGTATGCGGCGGCGGGGTCCGCAACGAATGTTGCAATGCAATAAATGCGACGCGACATCGCGTGGCGGCGCGGCTTTTTGGGATACATATATTACGGATCATTACGGCGCCGCTGCGGGGAAACGTCGGACCTTGACCACATGAATGCCAAGCATGACAAGGCGAGCGGGGCGACGCGTCCGACTTCGCCGTTCGGACTGCCACGCGTCGCGGCCCGTCGACGCGTCGATGCTGCACCCGCACACCCGCGCGTGCGCGACGCGTGCTGCCTTTCGATCCGCGCTGTCATTTGAAAATTACGATTTGACTCATGCCCCGCTTTCGGTTGAAGCTAGTAACTTGCTGTCCGAAGGGGGCTGTGCCTGCATGAGTTCGACCTTGACCGTTCGTCGTATCGCTGCCGATCAGGGCGGCGTGTATCGCGAACTCCGCGCCGCATCGCTGCGTGAGCCCTACGCGCCCGGTGAAGCGCCGGAGGCCGAATTGCTGAACGTCGATTCCGACGCGGCGGCGGCCATCGCCGCGCTGCGTGCCGCGTCCGACGAGTCGACGACTTTCCTGCTGTACACCGAAGGCCATCCGGCCGGCATGATCGGCGCGTATTTCGACACGACGCCCGAGCGGCGCGCATTCGTCAGCGAGCTGTGGGTCGCGCACGCGGTCCGCCACCTGCGCGGCGGCGTGCTGTTGCTCGAAACGGCTACCGCGTGGCTGGCCGAACGCGGGGCGCGGGACGTCTACGCATGGATCGCCGATGCGAACCGCAACGCGATCCGTTTCTACGAACGGGCGGGCTTCGGCAACACGGGCGAGCATGCGCCGATCGCGCGGATGCCCGGCGCGATGAAGTCGTTGTTCGTGTCGCACTTCAACACACCCTGACGCATGAATGCGCGGGCCGCACGGCGTGATGAAGGCCCGGCCGCCCGCCCGACTGCCCGCCTGCCGGTTGCGCGCTCGCCGCGACCGTCGCCCCCTGGCTCCCCAAAAATAATGGCCGCACGCGTGGACGCCTGTAAAATACGCAAAAATTTTTTGCAGAGTGTCCATGTCGCTTAAAAAATCGCCATTCTTCGAGCTGCGCAGCGGATCGGTCGATACGTTGCTGTTCACCGTGAAGACGACCGATCTCGATGCGTTGCGTACCGAACTGGTCAAGCGCTTCGAAGCGACTCCCGAGTTTTTCGCCGATGATGTCGTCGCGATCGACGTCCGCCGCCTCGCGGACGGCGAACGCGTCGCGCTCGCCGACATCCGCCAGATGCTGAACGACGTGCGGATGCGCCCGGTGGGCGTCGTCGCGCTGGCGACGCAGGGCTGGGCGGGGGAAGCCGGCCTGCCGTTGCTCGAGGCGCGCGATCGCCGCGTGTCGGCCGCGAAGCCGGCCGAGGAAGCGGAGGCGGCGCCCGTCGCGGCGCCGGCCGCTGCCGCGGCAGCCGAACCGGCGCCGGAACCTGCGCCGACGCCGGTTGCGGCGGGCGGCCAGACGCTGGTGATCGACCGGCCGCTGCGTTCGGGGCAGCAGATTTACGCGAAAGGAGACCTCGTGGTGCTGGCGCCGGTCAGTCACGGTGCCGAGATCATCGCGGAAGGCAACATCCACATCTACGCGCCGTTGCGCGGCCGCGCACTCGCGGGCGTGCACGGCAATCACGACGCGCGCATTTTCTGCACGTGTCTGGAGCCGGAACTGATTTCGATCGCGGGTATCTATCGAACGACCGAGAACCCGTTGCCCGCCGACATACTGGGCAAATCGGTGCAGATCCGGCTCGAAGAGGAAAAACTGATGATCGAACCGCTGCGCCTGACGTGATTCACGCGGCACGCTCCGGGTCGATCGGCTCTCATTGACGAACACAGGGTATTGGGTAAATGGCAAAAATCATCGTGGTGACTTCGGGCAAGGGCGGCGTGGGCAAGACGACGACCAGCGCGAGCTTCGCGTCCGGCCTCGCGCTGCGCGGCCACAAGACGGCCGTGATCGACTTCGACGTCGGCCTGCGCAACCTCGATCTCATCATGGGCTGCGAGCGTCGCGTGGTGTATGACCTCGTCAACGTGATCCAGGGCGAAGCGAACCTGAACCAGGCGCTGATCAAGGACAAGAAGTGCGAGAACCTGTTCATCCTGCCGGCATCGCAGACGCGCGACAAGGATGCGCTCACGCGTGACGGTGTCGAGAAGGTGCTGAACGACCTGGTCGCGATGGACTTCGAATACATCGTCTGCGACTCGCCGGCCGGTATCGAGGCGGGCGCGCTGCACGCGATGTACTTCGCGGACGAAGCGCTGATCGTCACGAACCCGGAAGTGTCGTCGGTGCGCGACTCGGACCGCATTCTCGGCATCCTGTCGTCGAAGACGAAGCGCGCGGCCGAAGGCAAGGATCCGATCAAGGAACACCTGCTGATCACGCGCTACAGCCCGAAGCGCGTGAGCGAAGGCGAAATGCTGTCGCTCGAGGACATCAGCGAGATCCTGCGCATCAAGCTGATCGGCGTGGTGCCGGAATCGGAAGCCGTGCTGCACGCCTCGAACCAGGGCCTGCCGGCCGTGCACATCGACGGCACCGACGTTGCGGAAGCGTACAAGGACGTCGTCGCGCGCTTCCTCGGCGAGGACAAGCCGCTGCGCTTCACCGATTATCAGAAGCCGGGCCTGCTGCAGCGCCTCTTCGGCAGCAAGTAACGGAGGCCGCCCATGTCCATCCTTTCGTTTCTCCTCGGCGAGAAGAAGAAGTCCGCATCGGTCGCGAAGGAGCGCCTGCAGCTCATCATCGCGCACGAGCGGGTCGGCGGCCGGCCGCCGGCCGATTACCTGCCGGCGCTGCAGAAGGAGCTGGTCGCGGTCATCTCGAAGTACGTCCATATTTCGAACGATGACATCCGCGTGAGCCTCGAGCGCCAGGACGATCTCGAAGTCCTCGAAGTGAAGATCGAGATTCCGCAAGCCTGACCGCTGTCTGTCCCCCCGCACGGTGGCGCCTGCCGCCGTGCGCGTCTTACGCCCTGTTGCACTTTCGGTCGCGCCGTAACACGGCGTCTGTCGGCCGTTGGTCGATCTCCCGCATTGAACGAATACGCTCGCGTCATTTGTCAATCAGGAGGTTGTGATGGCTGTCTCTACCGTTCAACGCCGTATCGTTTCGCTCGTACTGTTCGCCGCGGGCCTGTCAGCCGTCGCCGCGCCGCTCGCCGCACGCGCCGACGAAATCCTCGTCGGTACGCCCGTGATGGTGCAGTCGGGCCGGATGGTCGTCGCCGAACCGGTGGCCGCGCCCGCCGAGGAAATCGTCGTCGTCGCGCCGAACGCGCCGCCGCCGGTGCGCTACGAGGTCGTGCCCGACGCACGCGTCGGCTATGTGTGGGAGCGCGGTCACTGGCACTGGGATCATGGCCGCTACGTCTGGATCGGCGGTCGCTGGGAAACCGAGCGTATCGGCATGCACTGGGTGCCGGGCCACTGGGATCAGCGCGGCCCGAACTGGTTCTGGACGCGCGGCCACTGGGCCTGACGGAGGCGCGCGATGAAAAGAACCGCCCTTGCCATTGCGCTCGTCGCGATCACGCTCGCCGGCTGTATCGTCGTGCCGGCGCGGCCCGTCTACTATCGGCCCGCGCCGGTGGTGATCTACTGAGGGGTACGCGGGCCCGTCTGCGCCGGGCCGCTCGTGCCGGAAGGAGTCGTGCCGGAAGCGGTCGTGCCGGAAGCGGACGGTCCGTCGTCGTGCGACGTCGCGGGCGTGTGCGTGGCGGCGTTGCCGGCCGCCGGGGCCTCCGGCTCGCCACCGTCCCGTTCGCGCAGCGTGTCGAGCGGATCGGCGGGCGCGGTGGCCGCGTCCTGCGGCTCGACGACGCCGGCCGCAACCGCCGGCGCCGCGGCGGGTTCAGCGGCGGCCGCGGGCGGCGCGAGATAGCGCTGCGCGAGTGTTTCGTAGAGCGGCGGCGCGAAGAAGCGCGCCATCCGGCTCGACACCAGCGCGGTCGCCATCAGCGAAATCACGAGCGCGTGACCGTTGATCATCTCCATCACGATCACGAACGACGTGATCGGCGACTGCGTGACCGCCGCGAGGTAGCCGACCATCGCGAGCGCGATCAGCATCGGCAGGCTCATGTCGCCGAACACGAGGTGCAGCAGGTTGCCGAACCCGGCGCCGATCGACAGCGACGGCGCGAAGATCCCGCCCGGAATGCCCGGCAGGTACGACGCGACCATCGACACCATCTTCAGGAACGGATAGAGCACCGACAGCCGTTCATGGCCGTCGAGCAGGCCGCGCGCCTCGGCATAGCCGCTGCCGAACGTCGTCCCGCCCGACACGAGGCCGACGACGGCGATCACGAAACCGCACAGCGCCGCGAACGCGATCGGGCGCTCGCGATACAGGCCGAGCAGGCGCGCGGGCAGCCAGCGCCCGGTATTGAGCAGCAGCCAGCTGAAGAGGCCGCCCGCGACGCCGGTCACGAGCGCGGTGACGAGCACGGCGACGGCGAGCATCTTCGGGAAATGCTGGCCGGCGTCGATCGTGCCGAAGTACGTGTAGTTGCCGTTCAGGCCCAGCGCGACGACACCGGCGAGGATGATCGCGGTGATCAGCACGCCGCTTGCGCGGGCGGAGAAGCTGCGGGTCAGCTCCTCGATCGCGAACACGATCCCGGCGAGCGGCGTATTGAACGCGGCCGACAGGCCGGCCGCCGCGCCGGCGAGTACGAGCTGTCGTTCGATCTGCGCGTTCGAGCGCGGGTAGAAGCGCCGCAGGTTGAACATCAGCGACGCGCCGACCTGCACGGTCGGGCCTTCGCGTCCGATCGTGAAGCCGCCGAGGATGCCCATGAACGAGATCAGGACCTTGCCGAACAGGATGCGCAGGGTCAGCAGCCGCGCGCCGAACGCGCCCGGGCTCGCATGCAGCGTCGCAATGACCTGCGGGATCCCGCTGCCCTCGGCGCCGCGGAAGAAGCGGCGCGTGAGCCATGCCGACGCGGCGGCGATCGACGGCGTCAGCAGCAGCGGCAGCCACGCGGCGTGGTCGCGCATCGTGCGGAACGTGTCGTAGCCCCAGTCGATCAGCCGCGCGTACAGCACGGCCGCGAGGCCCACGGCGATCGCGCCGAGCCAGAACACGCCGTACTGGCGCCAGATCCGCAGCGAGCGGCGGGTGAGGGCGGGAAACAACCCGGAAAGCAGGGCAGGAAGGGCGGGGCGTTGCATCGGCGGAAGCCGGGAGGGCAAAGAGCGCATTATAAAAAGAACCTGATGCAGCCGGGGCTCGACAAATCCTCACAAAAGCGTCGCACTTTGTTGCAAATGTAATGTCGGCGTAATGTATCAACGCGGCAACCGTCGTTAGCATCACCAAATGGCCGGCCCACCCCATTCATCATAAGAAAAGTGAAACGCATCCTCATCGTGAAAGTGACGTCGCTCGGCGACGTCGTCCAGACGCTGCCTGTCGTCGCGGACCTCCACCGTGCCTTTCCGGGCGTAACGGTCGACTGGGCCGTCGACGAATCGTGCGCCGAGGTCGTGCGCTGGCATCCGGGTGTGAGCAAGGTGCTTTGCGCGCCGTTGCGGCGGTTCAAGAAGCTCCGGAACGGCGGCGACCTGAAGGCGATCTCGGCGTCGATCGGCGCGCTGCGCGCGCACCGCTACGATGCGGTCATCGACCTGCACGGCGTCTACAAGAGCGCGATCATCTCGGCACTCGCGCGTGCCGCGCGCCGCGTCGGCTATCAGACGCAGGATCTCGGCGAGGCGGGTGCCCGCTTCGCCTACTCGCATCGCTTCGGCCCGCGGCCGGACTGCGACGCGTGGCACGGGATGCGCGTGAGCGCCGGCGAGGCGCTGGGCTATGTCCCCGAGGGCAGCGCCGCTTACGGGATCGTCCCGCCGCAGGATGCGAGCCTGCCGCCCGCCGTGACCGACGGCGCGCCGTTCATGCTGCTGTTTCACGCCACGTCCAATCCGGACAAGCAATGGCCCGCCGACCACTGGGCCGCACTGGCCACGCAGATGATGGCGCGCGGCGTGCGCGTGCTCGTGCCGTGGGGATCGGCAGCCGAACACGACGCTGCGCAGGACATTGCCGCGCGTGCGTCGGGCGCGATCGTGCTGCCGGCGATGTCGGTGCGCGAACTGGGTGCGGCCATCGGCCGGGCCGCCCTCGTGGTGGGAGTCGATACCGGGTTCGTGCATATGGCGCACGCGCTGCAGCGGCCGACCGTGATGATTTTCGTCGCGACGTCGCGTCACCATTGCGGCATCGGCGGCGCGCCGAACGCGCTGTCGATCGGCGAACCGGGCGCGCCGCCGTCGGTTGCGCAGGCACTCGATGCGATCGATGCGGTCGGGCCGGCCTATGGCGCGCTGCGTGACCGGCTGACGGCCTAGGGCCAGCGCGAGCCCGCTATCGGCATGAACCGGCCCGGGGGAAGCGGGCCGCGCGTTCAGGCGAGCAGCGCTGCGACCGTCATCACCGCGGCGACGGCGGCCAGGTTGGCGAGAAGCGCCTCGAACAGGATGCCGCGCCAGGTTTTCGGCCGGAAGCGCGCCGCGAGCAGCAGGGCGCCACCCGGCGCGAGCGCCAGGATCAGGACGAGGTCGGCGTTGTCGAGGCGGAGGTCCATTGCGGCGGCTCCTTCAGCGGAGGGAGCCCGGGGTGCGTGACGGCGCCCCCGGATCGAACGTAAGCGGCGGCCCCCGCCGCACAACCCGGGGCGCCCCGAGGGCTCAGACGAGCGATGCGTCGCGGGTTTCGCGCATCAGCAGCACGCCGACCAGGCTGATTGCCGCCGCAACCGACACGTAGCCGCCGACCCACGACAGGCCGCCGCGCGCGGCGAGCAGCTGCGCGATGTACGGCGCGATCGACGCGCCGAGGATCCCGCCGAGGTTGTACGCGACCCCCGCGCCCGTATAGCGGACGTTGGTCGGGAACAATTCGGGCAGCAGCGCGCCCATCGGCGCGAACGTCACGCCCATCAGGAACAGCTCGATGGTCAGGAACAGCGCGACGAGCGGCATCGAGCCGCTGCCGAGCAGCGGCTCCATCGCGAAGCCGGACGACAGCGCGGCGATCGCGCCGACGACCAGCACCGGCTTGCGGCCGAAGCGGTCCGAGGCCCACGCCGACAGCGGCGTCGCAAGCCCCATGAACACGACCGCGAAGCACAGCAGGCCGAGGAAGCTCTGGCGCGGAATATGCAGCGTCGACACGCCGTACGACAGCGAGAACACCGTCGAGATATAGAACAGCGTGTAGCAGACCACCATCGCGAGCGCGCCGAGCAGCGTCGGCTGCCAGTGTTGCGAGACGAGCGTCGCGACCGGCACGCGCACGCGCTCGTTGCGGTCGAGTGCGGCCTGGAACGCCGGCGTCTCGGTGATTTTCAGCCGCACGTACAGGCCGAGCGCGACGAGCACCGCGCTGACGAGGAACGGGATGCGCCAGCCCCAGCTGCGGAATTGTTCGTCGGACAGCGACAGCGCGAGCGCGAAGAACAACCCGTTCGACATCAGGAAGCCCACCGACGGGCCCAGCTGCGGGAACATCCCGAACCAGCCGCGCTTGCCTTGCGGCGCGTGCTCGGTCGCGAGCAGCGCCGCACCGCCCCATTCGCCGCCGAGGCCGATCCCCTGGCCGAAGCGCAGCACGCACAGCAGCACCGGTGCGAGCGCACCGATCGTGTCGTAGCCGGGCACGAAGCCGATCGCGGTGGTGGACACGCCCATCACGAGCAGCGACGCGACGAGCGTCGATTTGCGGCCGATGCGGTCGCCGAAGTGGCCGAACAGGAACGAGCCGATCGGCCGCGCGATGAACGCGATGCCGAACGTGACGAATGCGGACAGCGCCTGGGCGGTCGCGGAGCCGTGCGGAAAGAACACGGGGCCGATGACGAGTGCCGCGGCGGTCGCGTACACGTAGAAGTCGTAGAACTCGATCGCGGTGCCGATGAAGCTCGCGAACACGATGCGCCGGTGGCTGACGGCGCCGGCCGAACCGGTTGCGTGTGCAACGGCCGGGGGAGATGCGGACATGGATGTCTCCGTTTTGTCGTTGGGCGGTCGGCCGGGTGAGCGCTCGGGCAGGCGGGCGCTTGCCGGGAGCGGCCGAGCGGATGAGGCGGCGGCGTGGACGCGCGGCGTGGCGCGGACGTCACCCGCCGGTCGACGATGGAGACGGATAGGTCGCCGCCGCCCGGTGCCGGCGTGGTCGGCTCGCATGCCGGGTGCGGCGCGCGAACGCGCGCGGGAGGGTGGCCGCGCGATTGCGGAAAATTATAGCCAGCGCCGCGACATGGCGGCAAACGCGGGCGGGCGCGGGCTCAGTCGATCGATTGCGCCTGCGCGGATGCGGTGCTTTGCAACTGGAAGTGGCCGTCGTCGTTGAACAGCCAGCCTTCCATCATCTCGAGCCGGCCATTGCCGTCCAGCAGTTTCGACGGCGGTGGCGGCAGTGGCGCCGAGCGGCGCAGCGACGCGAGCGCGAGCGCTTCCGCTTCACTGTCGCCGTTGCTGCGATAGACGGATGCGTTGACGAGCTGGCCACTGCGATCGACGGTGAACGCGACGACGACGAGCGAGCGCAGCATCGCCTGCGGCATCCCGTGCGACACGGCGGACGGATTGTGCTCGGCGACGCACTGCGCGACTTCCACGCGGTACTGGTCGCGATTCGCGCTGCGGATGACCGACGGAATCGTCAGGATCGAGCGCAGCGACGGGGGCGGCGTGATCGTGCAGGCGGCAAGCATGACGGCGGCGACCAGCGCGGCAATGCGCAGCCGGTCGACGCCCGGGCAGGGAAGAGGAGGCATGGGGGAGTGCCGGAGGGTGACGATAAAAAAATGATAGGCGTCTGCGCGCGGCGCGTTATCGGGACAAACGCATAGCACGCGAAGCGCGATGTGCCGATTCGCGGATGATGGCGATTCGGCGGGGCTTCCGGCGCGCATCGCGACGCGATGTGACATGACACGTGACCATGCGGGCACGACGATTGCGCACGCGCGGCGCGTGCCGGACGCAACGGCAGCGGCGTGCTCGACCGGCTCAGTAGCCGTGTGTCACGAGCGATAGAACGGACAGGTCCGGATGCGTGCCGTCGATGATGGTCTTGCCGATGTGCACGGCTTCATGCACCGCTTCCTCGACGCTCGCGAAGCTTTCTTCGCCGTCCGCATGGAACGGCACGGCATGATCCGGCAGCGCGGGGTTCACGCCCGGATGGCAGACATAGCCTGTGTAGGTGTAGCGCGCATCGCTGCCGGGGACGAGGCCCGGCACCACATGGATCTCGAAGCCTTCGTAATCGACGTGATCGGGCGCTGTCGACAGTTCGGTCATGGCGGTCTCCGTGTGCCGCACGCACGGATGGTGCGGGCGGCATCGAATTGCGGCGGCGGTCGTGTCGCCGTGCTGATCGAATTCTAGGCGATGGCGGCCCGGCCCGTGAGGGCTGCGCGCGTCGCCTGCGGCAACGTCGAGCGTGCCGCAGGCGGTGCGTGTTACCGCGTGCAGCGCGCGTCCTTGCGCTGCACCACGAGGATCACCGGATACTTCTGGCCGTGCTCGAGTTCCACCGGCGCGACGACCGTCAGCGTCGCCGGGTCGGAATCGTCGTACACGCTGACCTGCTCGTTGCGGATGTAGGTCACGCCGGTGCAGTTCGTCGCGCGTCCGTCATCCGATACCTTGCACTGGAGCTCGTTTTCCTTCAGGTAGTTGTACGGCGTCGGGCTCGCGAGATATTCGCGCAGGCCGCGCGGCGAGCCGCCGACGCCCTTCACGTACGCGATCGCGCACGACGGTGTTTGCGCGTCGGTGCCGGAGGCGGAATCGGCGGCCGCTGCGTGCGTGCCGACGGCGGCCAGCAGGGCGACGAGCGACGAGGCGATGAAGGGCTTCATGACGTGGATTTCCCGTTTCGCGAATCGGAGCGCCGGATTGTAACGGCATCGGGCGAGATGCGTCGGCAGGCAGAGGCGGGCAGCGTGCGCGGCGCGCCGCGGACAAACAAAAACCCCGTCATTCGATGAATGGACGGGGTTGGGCGAACTTCCTGGCGGAAGCGGTGAGATTCGAACTCACGGACAGTTTCCCGTCGCCGGTTTTCAAGACCGGTGCCTTAAACCGCTCGGCCACGCTTCCACACGAGGCGGCATTGTAACCGAAATGCCGCCTCGTTCCGCTTCAATCGTCACGCAGGAACAATTCCTGCAAGTCGTTGAGGAAACGCTGGCCGAGCGGCGTCGGCGCGATCTGCGCGAAATCGCGCGTGATCAGCCCGCGCCGTTCCGCTTCCTTCAGTGCCGGCTCGATCGTGCTGATCGGCAAACCCGTGCGTTCGACGAAGCTGTGCACCGGGAAGCCCTCGACGAGCCGCAGCGTGTTCAGCATGAACTCGAACGGCAGGTCGCGCGCCCCGACTTCACGCTCTTCCTGCACCGGCGTGCCGGCCATCGCCTGTTCGATGAAGGTGGCCGGATGCTTGTAGCGCGCCTGCCGCAGGATCCGGTTCGGGAACGACAGCTTCGTGTGCGCGCCCGCGCCGATTCCGAGATAGTCGCCGAAGCGCCAGTAGTTCAGGTTGTGCTTGCACTGATGATTCGGCTTCGCGTACGCCGACACTTCGTAGCGGTCGTAGCCGGCCTCGGCCGTGCGCGCGTGGATCCATTCCTGCATGTCGGCCGACGCGTCGTCGTCGGGCACCGCGGGCGGAAACTTCGCGAACAGCGTGTTCGGCTCGAGCGTCAGGTGATACAGCGACAGATGCGGCGGCGCGTACGACAGCGCGGTCTCGATGTCGGCCCGGCATTCGTCGAGCGTCTGGTTCGGCAGCGCAAACATCAGGTCGAGGTTGAAGTTGTCGAACGTCTTCGCGGCGATCTCGACGGCCGCGCGCGCCTGCGCGGTGTCGTGAATACGGCCGAGCGCTTTCAGATGGCCTTCGTTGAAGCTCTGGATGCCGACCGACAGGCGGTTCACGCCGCTCGCGCGGAATTGCGCGAACTTCGCGGCCTCGAACGTGCCCGGGTTCGCCTCGAGCGTGATCTCGGCGTCGGCATCGAGCGGCAGCAGGGCGCGCACGTCGGACAGCAGCCGGTCGAGGCCGGCCGCGGACAGCAGGCTCGGCGTGCCGCCGCCGATGAACACCGTATGCACCTGCCGGCCCCAGACGAGCGGCAGCGCCTGTTCGAGATCGGCGCGCAGCGCATCGAGGTACTCGGTTTCCGGAAACCGCTCGCCTTTCCACTCGTGCGAGTTGAAATCGCAGTACGGGCACTTGCGCACGCACCACGGAAAATGCACGTACAGCGCGAGCGGCGGCAGCGACGTGAGCCGTACCTGCCCGGGCGACGTGAAGGTCGCGACGACGCGCGCGCCGGTTTCCACCGCCTGGCTCATGCGGCCTCCGGTTGCGAATGCGTGACGAGGACGATCATGCCGGTTCCTCCGCGAGCCGCGCGAGCAGCGCCTTCAGCGCGAGCGCGCGATGGCTGTGCGTGTTCTTCACGGCCGGCTCGAGTTCGGCCGCCGTCGCGCCGAGCGACGGCAGGTGGAAATACGGGTCGTAGCCGAATCCGTGCTCGCCGCGCGGCGTGTCGACGATCTCGCCCACCCAGCGGCCTTCGGCGAACAGCGGTTCGGGATCGTCCGCGTGGCGCACCAGCGCGAGCACGCAGCAATAGTATGCGCGTCGGTCTGCGACGCCGCGCAGCTGCTCGACGAGGTACGCATTGTTGGCCGCGTCGCCCTTGGCGCCGCCCGCGCGCTGCGCATAGCGCGCCGAATAGACGCCCGGTGCGCCGCGCAGCGCGCGCACGCACAGCCCCGAATCGTCGGCGATCGCCGGCAGGCCGGTGAGCCGCGACGCGTGCCGCGCTTTCGTCAGCGCATTCTCGATGAACGTGCCGAACGGTTCTTCCGCCTCGGGCACGGCCAGGTCGCCCTGCGGCACGATCTCGATGCCGACCGTCGAGAACAGCGCGGTGAATTCGCGCAGCTTGCCGGCGTTGTTCGACGCGAGCACGATGCGCGACAGCGGCGCGAGGGTGCGATCATCAGACATGGCCGGCGCCCAGCACGTCCTTCTGCAGCTGCACGAGCTGGCCGATCCCGTTTTGCGCGAGGTCGAGCAGCGCGTTCATCTCGGCGCGCGAGAACGGCACGCCTTCGGCGGTGCCCTGGACTTCGACGAAGCCGCCGGCGCCCGTCATCACGACGTTCATGTCGGTATCGCACTGCGAATCTTCGGCATAGTCGAGATCGAGCACGGGCGCGCCTTCGTACACGCCGACCGAGATCGCGGCGACGTGGCCGGTGATCGGCGAGCGCGCGAGCTTGCCGGCCGCGATCAGCTTCGACACGGCGTCGTGCGCGGCGACGAAGGCGCCGGTGATGCTGGCCGTGCGCGTGCCGCCGTCGGCCTGGATCACGTCGCAGTCGATGTGGATCGTGCGCGGGCCGAGCGCCTCCAGATCGAACACCGCGCGCAGCGCACGGCCGATCAGGCGCTGAATTTCCTGCGTGCGGCCCGTCTGCTTGCCGCGCGCCGCTTCACGGTCGCTGCGCGTGTGCGTCGCGCGCGGCAGCATTCCGTATTCGGCCGTCAGCCAGCCCTGGCCGCGATCGCGCAGGAATTCGGGCACGCGCTCGGCGACGCTCGCGGTGCAGATCACCTTGGTATCGCCGAATTCGACGAGTACCGAGCCTTCGGCGTGTTTCGTGTAGTGGCGCGTGAGGGCGACCTTGCGCAGTTCGTCGGCGCGGCGGCCGCTCGGGCGGGACAGGGAAGACGTCATGGGGGAATCGTGGACGGAAGAGGAAACCCCGATTTTAGCGCCGAACGGCAGGCGTGCCCGGCGGGGTGGGGCGCAAAAATGGGATAATGCGCGCTTCCCGCCCCGCGCCTTGCAATGCGCCGGGCGCCTCGACATATTCCCGCCCGTGAAGGGCACCCAGACGGCGAGACGAACCATGATCTACAGCATGACGGGCTATGCGAGCGCGACGCGCGAACTCGCGACGGCCACCGGCAACGGCGGCACCAGCGTGTCGGTCGAACTGCGCACCGTGAACTCGCGCTTCCTCGACCTGAATTTCCGCATGCCGGACGACGTGCGCGCGTGCGAACCCGCGCTGCGCGAAATGCTGATGAACAAGCTGTCGCGCGGCAAGGTCGACGTGCGCATCAACCTGCAGCGCGGCGAGCAGAGCATCGGTGCGGGCGCGCTGAACCAGACGGCGCTCGGCCAGCTCGCCGAGCTCGAGCGTTCGGTGCTCGATTCGTTCCCGGGCGTCGGCCGCCTGCGCGCGGGCGAGATCCTGCGCTGGCCGGGCGTGCTCGCCGAGAGCGGCGTGTCGGCCGAAGCGATCCGCGACGCGGTGCTCGCGTGCGGCAAGGAAGCGATCGGCGAGCTCGTCGTCGTGCGTTCGCGCGAAGGCGCGCAGCTGGCGACGATGCTGCTGTCGAACGTCACCGAAATGGAAGCGATCGTCGCGCGCATCACGCCGCTCGTGCCTGAGCTGATCGCGAAGCATCAGCAGAAGATCGTCGAGCGGCTGCAGGAAGCGCTCGGCATTGCGGCGCCCGAAGGCAGCGCGCCGATCGTCACGCGCGAGGAAGCCGCGGAACGCATTCGTCAGGAAGTGACGATGTACGGCATCCGGATCGACATCGCGGAAGAGCTGTCGCGACTCACCGCGCACCTGAACGAAACGCGTCACGTGATCGAGAAGGGCGGCCGCGTCGGCAAGCGTCTCGACTTCATGATGCAGGAACTGAATCGCGAAGCAAACACGCTCGGCTCGAAGGCGGCGGCGAAGGAACTCGCCGACGCATCGATGGCGCTCAAGCTGTTGATCGAGCAGATGCGTGAGCAAGTGCAAAACCTGGAGTAAAGCAACATGACCGACCTCAACCGCGACGGCCACGCGTCGCATGCGCTGCACGGCGGCGTCTATCCCGGCAACCTGTTCATGGTCGTCGCGCCGTCGGGTGCCGGCAAGTCGACGCTCGTGAACGCGTTGCTGTCGAAGGACAGCGACATCTGCCTGTCGATCTCGTACACGACGCGCAAGCCGCGCCCGGGCGAGCAGGACGGCCAGCACTACCACTTCACGACCGTCGAGGATTTCCGCGCGCGCCACGCCGCGCACGAATTCCTCGAGAGCGCGGAAGTGCACGGCAACTATTACGGCACGTCGCGCGTCTGGATCGAAGAGCAGATGATGAACGGCCACGACGTGCTGCTCGAGATCGACTGGCAGGGCGCACTGCAGGTGAAGAAGCAGTTCCGCAACGCGGTCGGCATCTTCATCCTGCCGCCGTCGCTCGACGCGCTCGAGGAACGTCTGAAGAAGCGCGGCCAGGACGAGCCGAACGTGATCACGCGGCGCCTGCTGGCTGCCGGCAGCGAGATCGCGCACGCGTCGGAAGCGGAATACGTCGTGATCAACGAGAATTTCGATCGTGCACTCGCCGAACTCGAATGCATCGTCGCGGCCACGCGCCTGCGCTTTGCTTCGCAGTACGCGCGACACGCGGAGCTGTTCATCGAGCTCGGCATCCATCTGCCCCACGCGGAATGACGCGAGGGTAGAGGGACATAAGGTAGAATAACGACTATATTCAGAAGGAATTTCCAACATGGCTCGCATTACCGTCGAAGACTGCCTGAAGCAAATCCCCAACCGCTTCGAACTGGCGCTCGCCGCCACCTACCGCGCGCGGCAGCTCGCGCAAGGCCATACGCCGAAGATCGAGAGCCGCGACAAGCCGACCGTCGTCGCGCTGCGCGAGATCGCCTCCGGCCAGGTCGGCGTCGAGATGCTGAAGAAGGTGCCGGTGTAACGCGCATCCGGCCCGTTCCAGCCATGTAGTCCACGCGCGCAACGACTCGACCTGGAGGCGAATATGAGCACCACCCCATCGTCCGCCTCCGCGGATTCGACCACCGAAGCCACGGCCCAGTCGCCTGCGCGCCAGTACATCGACGCGGTCCTCGAACAGTCCTTTCGGCACCTGTTCGGGCCGACCGCCACGCCGGAGCAGCCGCGCAAGCACGGCGTCGTTTCGATCGCGAAACTGACGGGCGTGCTTGCCGAGTATCTCCCTCCGGAAGAAATCAAAGAGGTCAAGGCGGCGTTCCACTTCAGCGACGAAGCCCACCTCGGTCAATATCGCCAGAGCGGCGAACCCTACATCACCCATCCCGTCGCCGTCGCGGAAATCTGCGCCGGCTGGAAGCTCGACGCGCAAGCCGTCATGGCGGCGCTGCTGCACGACGTGATGGAAGACCAAGGCGTGACCAAGAGCGAGCTGGCCGAACGGTTCGGCCCGAAGGTCGCCGAACTGGTCGACGGCCTGTCGAAGCTCGACAAGATGGAGTTCCGCAGCCGCGAGGAAGCGCAGGCGGAAAACTTCCGCAAGATGCTGCTCGCGATGGCGCGCGACGTGCGCGTCATCCTCGTCAAGCTCGCCGATCGTCTGCACAACATGCGCACGCTCGGTGCGGTGCCGATGGAAAAGCGCCGCCGCGTCGCCCGCGAAACGCTCGACATCTATGCGCCGATCGCGCACCGCCTCGGGTTGAACAACACGTATCGCGAGCTGCAGGACATGAGCTTCGCGAACTTCAACCCGCATCGCTACGCGACGCTCGAGAAGGCCGTGAAGGCCGCGCGCGGCAACCGCCGCGAAGTGATCAGCAAGATCCTCGAGGCCGCCCAGCGCGCGATGGGCGACGCGAAGCTCGACGCCGAGATCACCGGCCGCGAAAAGACGATCTACAGCATTTATCGCAAGATGCGCGACAAGCAGCTGTCGTTCTCGCAGGTGCTCGACGTGTACGGTTTTCGCGTCGTCGTCGACAGCCCGCTCGACTGCTACACGTGCATCGGCGCGCTGCACGCGCTGTACAAGCCCGTGCCCGGCAAGTTCAAGGACTACATCGCGATCCCGAAGATCAACGGCTATCAGTCGCTGCACACGACGCTCGTCGGCCCGTTCGGCGCGCCGATCGAGTTCCAGGTGCGCACGCGCAAGATGCACGAGATCGCCGAGGCCGGCGTGGCCGCGCACTGGCTGTACAAGAACGGCGGCGCGGACCTGAACGACGTGCAGAAGCGCGCGCACCAGTGGCTGAAGTCGCTGCTCGACATCCAGAGCGAAGCCGGCGATTCGAGCGAGTTCCTCGAACACGTGAAGATCGACCTGTTCCCGGATGCGGTCTACGTGTTCACGCCGAAGTCGAAGATCATGGCGCTGCCGCGCGGCGCGACGGCGCTCGATTTCGCGTATTCGATCCACAGCGATCTCGGCAACCAGTGCGTGGCCGTGAAGATCAACAACGAGTTGCTGCCGCTGCGTACCGAGCTGAAGAGCGGCGACATCGTCGAGGTGATCACCGCGCCGTATTCGAAGCCGAACCCCGCATGGCTCGGCTTCGTGCGCACCGGCAAGGCGCGTTCGGCGATTCGTCACTACCTGAAGACGATGCGCCTGAACGAGTCGGTGCAGCTCGGCGAGCGGCTCGTCGACCAGAGTCTGAAGGGTTACGGGCTCGCGCTGGCCGATGTGGGGCCGGAAGTGTGGGAGAAGCTCGTCCAGTGGACGGGCAACAAGAGCCGCCAGGAAATCTTCGCGGACATCGGCCTCGGCCGCCGCGTCGCCGCGGTGATGGCCAAGCGCATCGAGGTGCTGATGAGCGGCCGCGATGCGGACGACGATCTGCCGAAGTCCGAGCGGCACCCCGCGCATAATGCGCCGCCGGTCGTGATTACCGGCACCGAAGGGATGTCCGTGCAACTGTCGGCGTGCTGCCGGCCGATTCCGGGCGACGCGATCATGGGCTATATCGGCATCGGTCTCGGGATGGCGATTCATACGACGGATTGCCGCGTCGCGCAGCGCATCCATCGCCGCGATCCGGGCCGCTGGATCGACGTCGAATGGGCGCCGCAGCCGGGTCGTCTGTTCGACGTCGCGGTGAAGGCGCTCGTGAAGAACACGAAGGGCATCTTCGCGCGCGTCGCGGCGGATATCACGTCGGCGGACGCGAACATCGTTCACATCGCGATGGACGAGGATCTGACGCACGAATCGACGGTGCTGCGCTTCGTGATCCAGGTGAGCGACCGCGTGCATCTCGCGAACGTGATGCGGCGCGTGCGGACCAATCCGGACGTGATGCGGATCATGCGCGAGCGCTCGACCGACGACAGCGTGCACGCGCGTCATGACGGCGGCATGCGCATCGAGCGCGAGCGGCAGGATTACTGACGCTGCGCGTTGCGATGCAGCGGAATGAGACGGCGGCCACGGGCCGCCGTTTTCGTTTGTGATGTGGGCTTGGCGTTGTGTGGCGGCAGCTCCCGCACGATTCGGGCGCGATCGGTGTTGCCGGGAAGAGGAGGAGAGGCGAAGAGGGTAAGCGGAAAAGAAAAAAGGGCCTTCCCGGAGGAAGGCCCTTCTGAGGTGGCGCGGCTGGCAGGATTCGAACCCACGACCCCTTGGTTCGTAGCCAAGTACTCTATCCAACTGAGCTACAGCCGCACGCAACAACAAAATGCTACAACATCGAACTGAAAGGGCCTTCGGTTGGGAAGGCCCTCGAAAAAGGTGGCGCGGCTGGCAGGATTCGAACCCACGACCCCTTGGTTCGTAGCCAAGTACTCTATCCAACTGAGCTACAGCCGCACGCAGAAGCGGAAGTATAGCAGGGTTGTATAAAAAGGGAAGCCTTATTCGCAAAAAATGTCACCCGATCTTGGGAAGGCCGCCTTCGTGTACCCTTGAAGCATCAGTCATCCATGCGTTGAATCTGCATCATGAACAAGGCGTTTGTCAAAGAGTCGGACGGCGACGACGACGATCTCGACCCGGGTCAGCCCGCGATTCCGGCGGGCACGAAGAATTACATCACCCCGGCCGGCCACAAGCGGCTCAGGGACGAGTTCCTGAACCTGATCGACGTCGAGCGTCCCGAGGTCGTGCGGCTGGTGTCGTGGGCCGCGTCGAACGGCGACCGGTCGGAGAACGGCGACTACATCTACGGCAAGCGGCGGTTGCGCGAGATCGACCGCCGGATCCGCTTCCTGACGAAGCGGCTCGATCTCGCCGAAGTCGTCGACGCGAGCCGCCAGGAGAACGTCGACCAGGTGTTTTTCGGCGCGACCGTCGATTACGCGACGCCGGACGGCGAGGATCATACCGTTACCATCGTCGGGATCGACGAGGTCGATCTCGATCGCGGTTGCGTCAGCTGGATCTCGCCGGTCGCGCGGGCGCTCATCAAGGCGAAGATCGGCGATACCGTCACGCTGATGACGCCGGCCGGTCCCCAGCCGATCGACGTGCTCGACGTTCGCTATCCGGCGTCGGGCAGCGCGTGAGCATGGCGCGGCGCATGCGTGCGGTGCAGCGCTGAAACGAACGAGCGCCCCGGGTGGGGCGCTTCGTCATGACGGTCCTGGCCGAACGGCCGGGCTCACGCGCATCGCTCAGAAGCGATGGCGCATGCCGGCCGTGACGGCGATCTGCTTGTTGGTGGACGACGCGGTGCCGAGCCCGTTGATGTTCGCGCCGATCGCCAGGCCGTCCGCATTGACCCGCTGGTATTCGCCCTGCAGGTACAGGTCGGTGCGCTTCGACAGCGCATAGTCGGCCTGCAGGTTGAACTGGTGCCAGCTCGGCGTCTGGCCGTCGAGGCGGCTGTCGGTGTACGTGTACGAGCCAGCGAGCGAGAACGCCGGCGTCAGCGCGTAGCGGCCGTTCACTTCGTAATTGTTGAACCGCGTGCCGCCGATGAGCGGGATGCCGCCCGACACGCCGGACTGCCCGGCGCTGATCCTGGCCGAATCGGTCAGGCGTGTCTGCGTGAACACGAAGCCGGCCGTCGCGGGCCCGAACGCGTAGTTGAGGCCCGCGCCCCAGGTGCGCTGACGGCTGGCCCCGAACGTCCAGTCGCCGGCTACCGCGCCCGGGTCGCTGGCCGCGAGCGCCAGCGCGTTGACGTTGTTGTTCAGCTGCATGTACGCGGCCGCGACGTTGAAGCCCATGTAGCTGTACGACGCGCCGACGCTGTACGCGCGGTTGTTCGAGAAATTGCTGGAATTCGAGAAGCCGTACAGCGCACCGAATTTCAGGCCGCCGTAGTTCGCGCTCTGGTACTTGACCGCGTTGTTGATCCGGAACGAGTTGTTCAGGTTGTCGTTGTCGAACGGGTGCGCGAACTGCGTGCCGCCGTACTGGGTGCCGGTCAGCGACAGCGGGCCGAGGAAATCGACGACGCTGTCGTACTGGCGGCCGAGCGTGAGCGAGCCGTAGCTCTCGTGCGCGAGCCCGACGAACGCCTGGCGGCCGAATTCGCGGCCGTTCTGCTTGAGTGAACCGTTATTGATGCCGAAGCCGTTTTCCAGCGTGAAGATCGCCTTCAGGCCGCCGCCGAGATCCTCGGTGCCGCGCAGGCCCCAGCGGCTGCCGTTGATCGAGCCGCTCGTCTCCTGCCACGCGCTGTGACCACCCTGGTTGTTCGTGTAGGTGATGCCGGCGTCGATCAGGCCGTACAGCGTGACGGCGCTTTGCGCATGGGCGCCGGTGGCGTACGCGCCCGCCAATGCCGCGACGATCAGGGTCTTTTTCATGATCTGTCTCCAAACAGGATGATGTCGATCGAACCTGCTGCGGGCATCGGCGGCGTCGCAGGCTGGCGACGCCGTGCGCATTGGGCGCGGCACCCTCGTCGGATATCCATTTGCAGTGTACGGATCGGTCCGGGCGTAGAAGAAAATTGCTTCCCGCAATACTGTATTTTGAATCCGGCAAGAATCAGCATATGCGCCGAGAGGCCCGGCCATCAAGACTTTGCGGCAATGCAGCACGCGAAAAAAGCAATCAGGACTGCGTATCGGGTGTCGCGGGCGTTGCGCGATCGCGACAGGCGGTCAATGACGGGCGAGAGCACGCCTAGCGTGATTATTGACACATCGGCAATAGAGGTTTGTGCGGGGCATGGATAATGAAAGGATGTTCTCTCGCTATACTGCGATCTCTGCTTTCCGAAGCAGACTTTTTCGTTGACGGAAAAGATCTCCAAACCTTTGTCGGCGCGACTTCCCAGTCGCGCTTTTTTTTTGCCCTGTCGTTCCGATCCCTACTGCGCGTACGAGCGCCGCTTGCGCTTGCGCTTGCCGGTCGGCTGCGTGTCGTCGGCTTCGGCCTGCGGCGGTGTGTACGTCCAGTCTTCCATTACGTAGTGACGGGCGTCCAGCGGTGACGCCAGCAGGTTCTGCCAATGATCGCCGTGCCAGGTCGGGTCGAACTCGGTGTCGCACGGCGCTTCACGGGTCTCGGCCAGCGCGCGGGACTTGCGGCGTACGCGTGCAAGCCGGCTCGCGAAGCGCTTGAATCCGTCCAGCCACATGGCCTTCTCCTTCCATTTCCTTTGCACCAGCATCGCAACGTCCCCCGTTTTCCGCAACCCGGAAAAAACCCGAGGATTTACCGAAGCGATTCGTCCCCGGTATGTTTTTCACGATTTCGATTATTAGTGATCCGATCCCGGTAATATTGACAGGTTGTTGATGCGGATCAATTAATAAAAGGCGATCGTGTATCGATTCCAGCGGCATTAGCGTTTTTTTGATAAAGCAAGCCCTAAAAATTCCCTTGACGCACCCGGATTGTCCAATTTATAAAGTCAGCACTCCGTCCCCGGGCGGAGCGCTGGGGGGAGTGTCGGCGCGCCGTTGCGGGATTTCGGGAAGCGGCTATAACAGTAGCTTTTTTGATCTAAACGAGTGGGGAACGAAGGTATGGATACCGGTATCGTAAAATGGTTTAACGATGCTAAAGGTTTCGGCTTTATTACGTCCGACAATGGCGGCGAAGATTTGTTTGCGCACTTTTCCGAAATCCGGATGGACGGCTTCAAAACGCTGAAGGAAAACCAGCGCGTTTCCTTTGACGTGAAAGTCGGGCCGAAAGGCAAGCAGGCAGCGAATATCCAGGCGGTCTGACGCGCCACGCTTCGCCGATCACGTCCGGCCCCCGCATCGCGGGGGCTTTTTGCTTTCCGGGGCACGAAAATCGGCGGCCGGCGAATCGATTCGGGTTCGGACTGGTCGCGAACGCATCTGCCGGTGCATACTCACGAAAGCATCGTTTCCCCCGTCTTTTCATGTCCGATTCCCGTCTGTCCGATCCCGCCTGCGACCAGCCGCTCGTCTTCGTCGACCTCGAAACCACCGGCGGCTCGTCTGCCGAGCACCGCATCACTGAAATCGGCGTGGTCGAACTCGGTCCGCTCGGCGTATCGACATGGACGACGCTGGTCAATCCGGGACATTCGATTCCGCCGTTCATCCAGCAGCTGACGGGCATTTCCGACGAGATGGTGCGCGACGCGCCGTCGTTTGCGTCGCTCGCGCCCGCGCTGTTCGAGCGGCTCGACGGCAAGCTGTTCGTCGCGCACAACGCGAGCTTCGACCGTGGCTTCCTGCGCGCCGAATTCGAGCGCGCCGGCATCGCGTTCAATCCGGACGTGCTGTGCACGGTGCGCCTGTCGCGCGCGCTGTTTCCGCGCGAGGCGCGGCACGGACTCGATGCGCTGATCGAGCGGCACGGCCTCGTTCCGTCCGCCCGCCACCGGGCACTCGCGGATGCCGATCTGCTTTGGCAGTTCTGGCGGCAATTGCACGAGATCGTGCCGCTCGAGCGTCTGCGCGACCAGATTGCGCGTACGACGCGCCACTTCCGTCTCGCGGGCGGCATGACCGAAGCGTGGCTCGATACCGCGCCGGCCGGATGCGGTGCGTACGCGCTGTTCGGGGAGGACGACCAAGCGCTGTATGTCGGCCGCAGCGTGCGCGTGCGGCAGCGCTTGCGCGCGCTGCTGACCGGCGAGCGGCGCTCGTCGAAGGAAATGCGGATTGCGCAGCAGGTACGGCGGGTCGAGTGGCGGGAGACCGGCAACGAGCTGGGCGCGATGCTCGCCGAAGCGCAGTGGATCGCCCGCCTGCGTCCGTCATACAACCGGCGTCCCGCAGCCGATCACGCCCGTGCGGGCAATGCGCCCTGGCCGTTCGACGGTGCGGTCGCTTTCGAAGCGAGCGGCGAGCGCCGCCTGTTTCACGTGATCGACGGCTGGCGCTACCTCGGTACGGCCGAATCGCTCGACGCGGCCGTGCGGCTCGTGGCCGACGGCGCGGACGGCGCGTTCGAACCCCATACCCATCGTCTTCTGCAGACGCATCTCGCACGCGGCCTGCAACTCATTCCGCTCGCGGCACTGACGCCTGCCGACTGAGCAGCGCAGGCCGCGGCGCGCGACGCCGCCGTCAGCCGATCGCGCTGGCGCCGCCTGCGGCGCAAACGTGCGACAGCGCGGTGCCGAGCGCCTGCGTCTGGGTGGAGTCGTAGCGGGTGAGCGTCTTCCAGTTCGCGATGCTGCGTGCGAGCCGCGCCTGGCAGTCGGGTGCGTCGCGCAGCGGTGCGACTTGCGCGAGGCCCGTCAGCATCTTTTGCGTGAGCTGGTCGAGCGCCGGCCGCGTGCTGGTTGCGAGGTCGGGCGGCGTGCCTTCCGGCGGCTGCGTCGCGCGCCACTTTGCAAAGAGCGCGTTCTGCACGTCCTTGCTGGCCGCGATCTGATCCTCGAAAAACGTGCGCGCGAACGCCGGATCCACGCCGGACTGTGCGGCGCGCTTCTCCACCGATGCGAGCAGTGCCGCTTCGCGCGGCCGATCCTCGATCGCCTGGTGGTTTGCCCACTTCCATCGTGCGACGGGTTCGGCAAGCGCGAGCCGCTGCGATGCGAGCGCGACGAGATTGGTGAGCGCCGTGTCGTCGCCGTCCGCGCGCGCGATATGCGGTGACGAAAAAAGGGCGACGCCGAGCGCGGCGACAGCGACGCTGGCACGAATGGCTTGTTTCATCGGAACGATCGGGAGAAGGGAGAGCCGGACAGGCCGGAGGTGGAAAACCAGAAGGATAGACGAAGACAGTCGCGCGGCGGAACGACGCGACAGAAGAATCAGCGGACGCGCTGATCCGGCACCGTCAGGCCGTTGCAGCCGGGGTGCGAAGCGATCTGCGCCGAAAACGCAGCGATGAACCGCACGATATCGATCGACACGTGGCGGTTACAGGACGGAACGTAGGTTCACTTCGGCGAGTACAGCTTGTGCTGCTCGTCGAAGAATGCCCGGACGTGCTCGGGCAATTCGGCGAGGAATTCCACGCCGACGGGTTCCGGATCCGGGCTCATCACTTGCTCGGGCGGGGGCATGCGGGTTGGTCTTTCGTCCATGTTCGTTTCTCCAGCGGGTTCAATGATTATCAACCTCGCGCTTGGATTTATGCCAGTGGCGAATCGTTAGATTTTGTCTCTGTTGTATTAACGGCACATGCGCTGCTGCGCGCCGAGCAATGCCGACTATCACACCCTGCACAATCGGCAACAATCGGGCCGCTTGCTATACTTGCGCGCACTTTTTCCTGGACCGCGATGAAACGAACGACGCGATGGATCGGCCTCGTATGGCTGGCGCTGGTACTGAACGTACTGTCGCCCGTCGTCGGCTACGCGCGTCTCGCATCGAGCGGTTCCGGCGGGCTCACGCTCGAGTTGTGCAGTGCGGCAGGCGCTCGCGAGGTCGTCCTCGCGCAGTCCGGCGACGACCGCGGCGCGGCGTCGTTCGATCATGCCGGCGTGCCGCACTGCGTGTACTGTCCCGGCTTCGCGGCGAACGTCGCGCTCGGCACGAGCCTGCCCGCGTTGCCGGGTTTCGTGCGCGCGTTCGCGTACCGGGCGGCCGCCCCGGCCGTTCCCGATGTTCCCCGCACGGGCATCCGTCTCGCGCAGCCGCGCGGTCCGCCTGAAAACGTCCCGATCTGATTGATATCGTTCGCGCGCCCCGGTGGCGCGTGTGCCGCCCGCGGCCCGGTCCGCGCGCCGTGCCGTCTGCGCGCGGCGCGTTGGCTTGCGTGCGGCGGCGTCCGGTCACGTTTTCAGGAATTCATCCATGTCGTTCACCTTCGCCGCGCGGCCCTCGCGCGGCCGGCTCGCGCTTGCCTGCGCGGCCGCTTTTGCCTGGCCGGCCGCGCAGGCGGCCTCGATCGATGGCGCATCCGCCGCGCCGGTGCCCGCCGGCGCCGGCGACCCGGCCGGCCGTGCCGCACCGGTCGCCGCGCTCGCCTCTGCGGGCGACACGCTGACCGCCGTCAGCGTCACCGCAAGCCGGCAACCCGTCGATCCGGATACGCCGGCCGTCGTCGAGTCGATCACGCGCGAGCAGATCGACGCGCATACCAACGTCACCACCGAGGACGCGCTGAAGTACGCGCCCAACCTGATGGTTCGCAGGCGCTACATCGGCGACCGCAACAGCGTGTTCGCCGGCCGCGACTTCAACGAACTGCAGAGTGCGCGCGGGCTCGTGTACGCCGACGGCCTGCTGCTGTCGAACCTGCTCGGCTCGAGCTATGCGTATCCGCCGCGCTGGTCACTGATCGCGCCCGACGATATCGCGCGCGTCGACGTGCTGTATGGCCCCTTTTCCGCGCTGTATCCCGGCAATGCGATCGGCTCGACCGTGCTGCTGACGACGCGGCGTCCCGACAAGCTCGAGGCGTCCCTGTCGACGCAGTTCTTCACGCAGCGCTATCACGACGGCTACGGGTTCGCGGACAGCTTCGGCGGCAATCACCAGGCCGCTCGGATCGCGAACCGCGTCGGCAAGTTCTGGTTCTCGCTGTCGCTCGACCGGCTGGAGAACGACGGCCAGCCGATGCAATATGCGAGCCCCAACGCCGCCTACAACCCGCGGCTGGGGGCCGCGGTGCCCGTGACGGGCGCGGCCACCGACATCGGCCCCAACGGCAAGCCGCGCACGATCGTCGGTGCGCAGAACATCGAGCGGACCGAGCAGCTCAACGAGACGGTCCGGATGGGCTATGCGTTCACGGACCGCGTCGACGCGACGCTGACGCTCGGGCACTGGGAGAACCATTTCCGGCAGCACGGCGAAACCTTCCTGCGCGACGCGGCCGGCAATCCCGTGTACGGCGGCAACGTGTCGCTCGGCGGCCGGAACGTGACCGTCGCGCCGAGCGCGTTCGCGCCGCAGCGCGGCGACCAGGAGAACTGGCTGTACGCGCTCGGGCTGAACGGCCGGCTCGATTCGGGCTGGCGGCTGTCGGGCGTGGTTTCCGCCTACGACGTGTCGCGCGACGTGCTGCGCGCGGCATCGACCGTGCAGGGCGGGGCGGGCACGCTGTTCCAGGGCGACGGCACGGGCTGGCGCACGCTCGACCTGAAGGCCGAGACGCCGGAAGTGAAGGGGCACACGCTCACGTTCGGCTATCACTACGACAACTACTTCCTGCGCAACGTCACGTACAACACGGCCGACTGGCTGGCCGGGCCGACCACGTCGCTCGCGAGCGTCTACCGGGGCGACACGCGCACGCAGGCGCTGTTCGCGCAGGACGCGTGGCGTTTCGCGCCCGGCTGGCTCGCGACCCTCGGCCTGCGCTACGAGCGCTGGGATGCGTACGGCGGCGCGCTCGGCAACGCGAACGGCACGCTCGGCTACGCGGACCGCGGCGCGAATGCGCTGTCGCCGAAAGTCGCGCTGCAATGGGACGCGACGGACGTCTGGCGTTTCCGGCTGTCGTTCGCGACCGGCACCCGCTTCCCGACGGTCGGCGAGCTGTTCCAGGGCACGATCTCGAACAACGCGATCGTCAACAACAACCCGAACCTGCGGCCGGAAAAGGCGATCGACTGGGACTTCACGGCCGAGCGCGACGTGGGCGTCGGAGTCGTGCGCGCGAGCGTGTTCCAGAGCGACCTGCGCGATTCGATCTACAGCCAGACGACGGTGTCGGGCGCGTCGACCGTCACCAACATCTCGAACGTCGATCGCGTGCGCGTGCGCGGCGTCGAACTCGCATTCAGCGGCCAGAATGTCGGGCTGCGCGGGCTCGACATCGACGCGAACGTGTCGGCGAGCAACGCGCAGATCCTGGCCGACACCGCGAATCCCGCGTACGTCGGCTCGCGCTTTCCGCGCATCCCGCGCATGCGCGCGAACCTGCTCGCGTCGTACCGATTCGACGAGCACTGGCTCGCGAGCGTCGGCGTCCGCTACTCGGGCCGCCAGTTCAACACGCTCGACAACAGCGACGTGAATCCGGACGTGTACGGCGGCACGAGCATCTTCACGGTCGTCGACCTGAAGGCGCGTTACCGGTTCGATCGTCACTGGACTGCGTCGGTCGGCATCGACAACCTGACGGACCGCCGCTATTACGTGTTCCATCCGTATCCGGGCCGCACTTTCTTTGGAGAACTGAAATGGTCGCTGTGAAATCGCTTGCGGCAGGCTGCGCGCTGTGGCTCGCGGCGCTGTCGCCTGCCGGCGCGCACGACGCGCCGAAAGCCGCCGATCCGCATGCGGCGCACATGAGCATGCAGGCCGCACCGGCGCAACAGAAGCAGCCGCTCGCGACCGGCGCCGCGTTCGACGCGCGGCACCGGCTGTGGGTCGCATGGGTCGAAGGCGCGCACGTCGTCGTCGCGCACTCGGACGATGCGGGCCGCACGCTGTCCGCGCCCGTGACCGTCAACGCGATGCCCGAGCCGATCTACACGAGCGCGGAGAATCGCCCGAAGATCGCGACGAGCCCGGACGGTCGCGCAGTTTACGTATCGTGGTCGATGCCGCTGGATGCGCCGTACACCGGCATGGTGCGCTTCGCGCGTTCGCTCGACGGCGGCGCGACCTGGAGCGTGCCGGTCACCGTGCATCGCGACCGGCAGGCGATCACGCACCGCTTCGACATGATGGCGGTCGATCCGGCCGGCAACATCGCGATCGCGTGGATCGACAAGCGCGATCTCGTCGCGGCGAAGGCGGCGGGGCAGGCGTACGAAGGGGCGGCCGTCTACTACGCGGTGTCGCGCGACGGCGGTGCGTCGTTCGAGCCCGAGCGCAAGGTGACGGATCACACGTGCGAATGCTGCCGCATCGCGATGGCGATCGATCCGGCCGGGCACATCGAAGCCGTGTGGCGCAACGTGTTCCCGGGGCAGATCCGCGACCATGCGCTCGCGGTGTTGCCCGTTTCGGCATCGGAGTCCGTCGTGCCGGTGCGTGCGACGTTCTCGAACTGGCATGTCGAGGCTTGCCCCGAGCACGGGCCGGCGCTCGCGATCACGCCGGACGGCACGCGCCATCTTGCGTGGTTCGGCGTCGTCGACGGCCGCGCCGACGTGTTCTATTCGCGCATCGGCGCCGATGGCCGGCCGAGCGGCACGCCGTGGGCGTTCGGCGCGAATCCGGCGGTGCCGGCCGAGCAGGCATCGCATGCGGCACTCGTCGTGCGCGGCGAGGTCGTCTGGCTCGCATGGAAGGCGTTCGACGGCGACACGATGCAGATCAAGCTGCGCCGCTCGGACGATCGCGGCGAGCACTGGTCGGCGCCGCGCGTGATCGCGTCGACGTCGGGCGCGAGCGACAACCCGCAACTGCTCGACGATGCGGGCCGCATCTACCTGTCGTGGCGTACGCGTAACGACGGCTACCGGCTGATTGCCGTGGAGGGGGCGCAATGAAACGGCTGATCGTGTTGATCGGCGCCGTGTTCGCAAGCCTGCCGGGATGGGCTGGCGGACTGCAGCCGCTGCGCGCGGCCGAGGTCGCGAAGGTGTACGCGACGGCGCACGAACGGCCGCTCGCAGTCGAGATCTGGTCGCTCGATTGTGGCTACTGCCGCGAGAACGCCGCGCATCTGGTCGCGTGGCAGCGCCGCCATCCGGACGTGCAGCTCGCGATGGTCTCGATGGACGCGTACGACGACAACGGTGCGGCAATCGCACAGGCGCTCGCGCAAATGAACCTGCCGCCGCAGGTCGCGCAGTATGCGAACGCCGAGCCGATGCCCGAGCGTCTGCGGGCGGCGCTCGATGCGGGATGGCGGGGAGAAATGCCGCGTACCGTGTGGGTTGGCCGCGACGGCGCACGCGATGCGCGCAGCGGCTTGCTGACGACCGACGTGCTCGACGGCTGGTTGCAGCGCGGCAAGCGCCGCTGAAACGGACGGCGGCGGGGATGCCCCGCGCGCCGCTTCGATGCGACAAACGAAAGCGCGCCCGAAGGCGCGCGAGAAGATCGTCAGGCCGCGCGCCTGAACAGCCGGATCACGAACAGCAGGATCACGGCGCCGATGACCGCGACGATCACCGAGCCGATGAAGCCGCTGCCGAGGGTGATGCCGAGCAGCCCGGCCAGCCAGCCGCCGATCACCGCGCCGACGATACCGACGATGATGTCGACGATCAGGCCGAACCCGCCGCCCTTGACGAGCACGCCCGCCAGCCAGCCGGCGATCGCGCCGATGATGAGCCACATAATCAAGCCATGAGTCATGGTGATCCTCTCCTTGTGTTGAGTCGAAATGACCGGACGTCGGCTGTTTCACCGCAAGCTGCATGAAGCGGCATGCGACCCGCCGCGCCGCCCACGCAATGTAACGCGATAGACGGGTCGGAATCGTTAAGTAATGTTATGCACCCTTAACGGGTTTTTCCAGAGGATTCGTCTGTCATTCGAAATGAATCTGTAAGGAGGGGCCGCACGATTGTGCGTCATGCGTCCTGCGTCATCGTCCGTGCGTCGGCGCCGGTGTGCCCGTGCCGGGCAGGCCGTCGCCGGCGTCGGCAATCAGGCGGGTGACGGTTGCCGTATCGCCGATCGCCTCTATCGCCAGCAACGCGAAGCGGGCGAGAAAGAGCGCCGCATCGGTTTCGCCGATGCCGGTCATCGTGCGGCACAGGTCGGTGTAGAGGATGTCGCGTTCGGTATCGGTGATCATGCGTGCTCCTGAATGTTGGCCGACGTGCGCGGGTGCAGCGCGCGTTCGAGTGCGGCGGTCACGTCGGCGGCGCGTGCATCGTGCCAGCGGCCGAGCACGTGTCCGTCCGGACGTACGAGATAGACGGTGCCGTCGCGCGCGCCGTACAGGTCGAACAGCCGGCCGTCGGCATCGTAGCCGCCGCATCCTGGCTGTTGCGGTGCCGCGTGCCGTGCAAGCGTGACCAGCGCGAACGGTATGCCGGCGTCGTGCAGGTTTCGTTCGAGATCGGCGAACGACGGATCGGGCGCACCGTCACGCATGAAGCGGAACGCGGTGAAACGCGGACCGACGAGATCCGTCAGGTGGCCGCGTCGCATGCCTTCGTCGGTGCCGATGTCGCCCGACGCGTGCAGCATCAGCGGACATTCCGCGAGTACCATGCCGGGCGACGGCCCGGCCGAAAACGCATCGCGCTCGTCCGCATTGAGCGGTGACGCCGTGTAGGCGATGGCCGACGTCTGGCGCGGATTGATCAGCGAACGCAACGCCGGATGCCGGACCGCGAGCGTCAGCACGGCCTTGCGCATCAGGTCGAACGCGAACGACGGCGGCGCCATGAACTCGGTGCTCTTGGTGCCGTAGCGCAGGTTCTCGTGGGTCGCGAACACGCGCTCGTCCGAATAGCTGTCGAGCAGCGCGTCCGACGCGAGGCCGCGAATCGCGTAAGCGAGTTTCCACGCGACATTGTCGGCGTCGTCGATGCCCGAGTTCGCGCCACGCACGCCGAAGATCGGCACGAGATGCGCGGCGTCGCCGCAGAACAGCACGCGGCCGTGCCGATAGCGTTCGAGCGTCAGCGCGTTCGCCTTGTAGATCGTGATCCAGATCGGCGACCAGTCGCCGCGCTCGCCCATCATGTCGAGCAGGCTCTGCACGCGCGGGATCACGTTCTCGGGTTTCACGGCCGCTTCGGGATCCTCATCGTCGCGCAGCTGATAGTCGATCCGCCATACGTTGTCCGGCTGCTTGTGGACGAGTACCGTCGAGCCGGGGTTCGACGCCGGGTCGAAGTACGCGAGCCGCTCGGTCGGCCGGTCGCTGTCGAGCGCGATGTCGACGATCACGTAGCGGCCTTCATAGCTTGTGCCCTGCAGCGACAGCCCGAGCGCATCGCGTATCGTGCTGCGCCCGCCGTCGCTTGCGACGACCCAGTCGGCATCGAGTGCATAGCGGCCCAGCGGCGTATCGACGTCGAGGCGCGCGCCGGCCGGGTGCTGCGTGACGCCCGCGACTTTCGTTTGCCAGCGGATCTCGATGAGCTCGGGGCGGCGCAGCGCGGCATCGAGCAGGAACTGCTCGATGTGATACTGCGCGAGGTTCAGCATCGGCGGCAGCTTCTGGTTCTCGTCCTGCGGCATCGTGAAATGCAGCACTTCGTCGTGACGATGGAAGCTGCGTCCGCTGCTCCACGGCAGTCCGACGCGCATGAAGCTGTCGAGCGCGCCGAGCCGCTCGATGATCTCGAGGCTGCGTCGCGAGATGCAGATCGCGCGGCTGCCGTGACAGACCGAATCATCGGCTTCGAGCAGCACGCTGCGGATGCCGTGATTGGCGAGGCCGAGTGCGACAGCGAGGCCCACCGGGCCGCCGCCGACGATCGCGACGCGGTGCCGCTGCGTATCGACGCCCGCGCTGCAGGTCGGCAGGTGCGGGGGATGACGCACGGCGACGAACGGGTAGGGTTTGAATTCGATGCCCATCGTTGGCTTCCAGGTTGCGCTGATCGAACGCGCACGCTCGGCGACGCGATGCGTGCGGCAGGTTGGATGCAGTATGGAAGCCGCGCCGGACACCGCTGTCCCCATTCCGGGTACGGCGAACGGCTGGCGGCGGGCCGGGATTTACCCCGACGCGTTCAGGATCGGCAATCGAAGTTCAGGGTTGCAGGCACAGCGCGAACAGCTGGCGCTGGCTCGAGATGCCGAGGCGCCGGTACGCGCGCTTCTGATAGGTGACGACACTCGAAGCCTTCACGCCGATCGTCTCGCCGATCTCCTGTGCGGTCTGGCCTTCGAGCACGCCGCGCAGCACGTCGAGCTCGTGCTTGGACAGTGTCGGGCATGCGCCGCGCAGCCGCGCGAGCATCTGTTGCGGGATGCCGATCTGCGCCGAGCCCGCGAGCGCATAGTGATGCTGCGCGGCCTGCGCGATCAGCGGTGCGAGCGTTTCGATGGCGGTGATCTCGCGCGGCTGGAACGTGCCGCTGCGGTGCGCGCGATACAGATTGATCGACAGCCAGGTCGAGTCGTTCGGCTGCATCAGCAACGCGAGGCGATCGGAGACGTCGGGGCCGCGGTAGCAGGCCGTGCGATACGCGTCGTGGCCGATCTCGTCGCCGGCCTGCTGATGCAGCAGCACGTCGCGGCGCTGCGTGCGGCGACCGGCGGCCGAGACGATTCGCTGGTTGCCGTCGAGCGCATAGAAATGGCGCGCATAGGTGTCGGCAACGTCGCGCAGGTAGCGGCCGCCGCGATGGTCGGCGACCGAGACGGTGCGCGGCCGGTTGCCGAACTCGTACGCGAAGATCGTGCACTGCGTGACGGCCAGCGCATCGTCGAACAGCTTCAGGATTTCTGCGGCGAACGCGTTCGGCTCGCTGCCGCCGATCGCGGCGACGAGACCGGTTGCACGGGACACGTCCAGTTGTCCGCTGAGGTTCGGTCGCTCGAGACGCCAGGTGCGCATGATGCTGGGGAGGGGGCGGTGGTCCGGCGATTGTAATCGGCGGCGCGCGGTGCGGGAGTCGGGGGATGCCCGCAAGCGGAAATGGCGGAGAGGGTGGCGCACGACTTCGCGCATCGGAAATCGTGGCTGGAATCGGAATTGCAGCCGGAAAAGAGAAAAGGCCTGACAAGCGATGCTTGTCAGGCCTTTATATCTTGGTGCCGGAGATAGGAGTCGAACCTACGACCTTCGCATTACGAATGCGCTGCTCTACCAACTGAGCTACACCGGCAGCAGAGAAATGAAATTATATGGTCAAATCCGAGATCTTGGCAATAGGTTTTGCGAAATTTTTTCAGCTTGCTGCTGCTGCTTCGCGAAACCCTCGATCCGGCGGACTTCCCGCTTTCACTTCACTGCGATGCAGCTTGTCAGGGCCACATCGCGAAGGCGCGATTGTACTGACGTCTCGCACCTCCGTCTAGTGCTGCAGTGCAAATTTATTTGCCTTCGTTGTGATAGCCGGTCACGCGCTCGACTTCGTTCTTCGAACCGAGGAATACCGGCACGCGCTGGTGCAGGCCGGTCGGCTGCACTTCCATGATGCGCTGCGTGCCCGTCGTCGCGGCGCCGCCCGCCTGTTCGACGATGAACGACATCGGGTTCGCTTCGTACATCAGGCGCAGCTTGCCCGGACGATCGGGCGTGCGCTTGTCGGCCGGGTACATGAAGATGCCGCCGCGGTTCAGGATCCGGTGCACGTCGGCCACCATCGACGCGATCCAGCGCATGTTGAAGTTGTCGCCACGCGGGCCTTCCTTGCCGGCGTTCAGTTCGTTGACGTAGCGCTGGACCGGTTCGTACCAGTGGCGTGCGTTCGATGCGTTGATCGCGTATTCGCGCGTATCGGCCGGGATCTGCATGTTGCTTTGCGTGAGCACCCACGAGCCGACTTCGCGGTCGAGCGTGAAGCAGTTCACGCCGTTGCCGGTCGTCAGTACGAACACGGTTTGCGGGCCGTACACCGCGTAGCCGGCCGCGACCTGCTCCGTGCCCGGCTGCAGGAACGATTCCTCGGTGGCCTGTTTGCCGTCCGGGCAGCGCAGTACCGAGAAGATCGTGCCGATCGACACGTTCACGTCGATGTTCGACGAGCCGTCGAGCGGATCGAACACGAGCAGGTATTCGCCGCGCGGGTAGTTCGCGGGGATCGGGAAGAACGTTTCCATTTCCTCCGATGCCATCGCGGCGAGGTTGCCGCCCCATTCGTTCGCGTCGAGCAGGATCTCGTTCGACAGGATGTCGAGCTTCTTCTGCACTTCGCCCTGGACGTTCTCGCTGCCGGCGGTGCCGAGCGCCTCGCCGAGCGCGCCCTTCGACACGTTGTAGCTGATCGCCTTGCACGCGCGGGCGACGACTTCGATCAGCAGGCGGAGGTCGGCGGGGAGGTTGTTGGTCTCACGCTGCTGCTCGATCAGGAACTTGGACAGCGTGGTGCGGCGGGCAATGGACATGACAGACTCCGAGAGGCCAAAGAATCCTTGAATTGCCGCAATTTTACCCGGCGCGCCTCCCGAGCCGCCGCCTTTTTTCGTCCGGTTACATGGTCGGTCGGCCGGTCCGGCCGGGTTCCGGCATGCCCGGCGCGGCGGATCGGCCCGGCAGCGGCGGTAAAACCGGGGGGCCGAACGCATGGTCCGGCTCCCGTCCCGCCAACCTTCAGACGACAAAAAAGCCGGCGCCGCAACGGGGCGGCGCCGGCTTCGTCGCGCTGGCGCGCGCGGCGAGTCGCGTGCGTGACGTTACGCGAGCGCCTTCTCGACGATCTCGCGCACGTCGCGCGATTTGGCACCGGCCGCGACCTGCTCGAGCGCTTCGCGCATCCGGTCGCGCAGCGCCGGCGTAAAGCGGCGCCACAGTTCGAGCGAGCGGGCGAGGCGCGCGGCGACCTGCGGGTTGATCGCGTCGAGCGCGAGCACCTGTTCGGCCCAGAACGCGTAGCCCGAGCCGTCCGCCGCGTGGAATTGCGCCGGGTTCGCCGCGCAGAAGCTGAAGATCAGCGCGCGCGCGCGGTTCGGGTTCTTCAGGTTGAACGCGGGGTGGGCCATCAGCGTGCGGACCTTCGCGAGCGTCGGCTGGGCCGGCGTGCCGCGCTGCGCGGCCTGCATCGCGAACCACTTGTCGATCACGAGCGCTTCCTTTTCGAAGCGGCGGTAGAAGTCGTCGAGCGCGCGCGCGGCCGCGTCGTTCGCACCGGCCGCCGCGGCGGACAGCAGTGCGCCGAGCGCGGCGGCGCGATCGGTCATGTTGTTCGCCGCGTCGTACTGCGCGGTCGCGATGCGCACGGCGTCGGCCGGATCCTCGAGTTCGGCGAGATACGCGAGCGCGAGGTTCTTCAGCGCGCGGCGGCCGGAGGCTTCAGGCGTCGGCGCGTACGCGCCCGGCGTCTGGTGCTGCTCGTACGCGGCGAGCCACTCGGCGCGCAGCGCGGTCGCGAGCTGGCGGCGCACGAATTGGCGGGCGCGATGCACGGCGGCCGGATCGGCTTCCGCCATCTGGTCGGCCAGATAGGTTTCCGACGGCAGCGTCAGTGCGAGCTCGCGGAACGCGGGCGACAGGTTTTCATCGGTCAGCACGCGGCGGAACGCGGCGACGAAATTCGCGCCGAGCGTGAGCGGTTCGTTCGCGGCGGCGCGCGCGGCGAGCGTCAGCAGCGCGCGTGTCGCGAGGCGCTGGCCGGCTTCCCAGCGGTTGAACGGGTCGCTGTCGTGCGCGAGCAGGAACGCGAGGTCGTCGTCGCCGTAGTCGTATTCGACGATCACCGGCGCGGAGAAATTGCGCAGCAGCGACGGCAGCGGTTCCTGCGGCACGTCGACGAACGTGAAGGTCTGCTCGGTGTCGGTGAAGTCGAGCACGCGCGTCGTGCCCGATGCGGCGGCTTCGCCGTCGAGGCGCAACGGCAGGTCGCGGCCGTCGCGGCCGATCAGGCCGATCGCGAACGGGATCAGCAGCGGCCCCTGCTGCGTCTCGCGCGCGGCCGGCGACGCGTCGCCGTAGCCCTGCGCGAGCGTGACCGTGTAGCGGCGCGCAGCCGCGTCGTACGCGGTGCGCACCGACACGCGCGGCGTGCCGGCCTGGCTGTACCAGCGCTCGAATTGCGCGAGGTCGCGCCCGTTCGCGTCGGCCATCGCGTGACGGAAGTCGTCGCACGTCACCGCTTGACCGTCGTGGCGCTGGAAGTACAGGTCCATCCCCTTGCGGAAGCCGTCGCGGCCGAACAGCGTCTGGTACATCCGCACGACTTCCGAGCCTTTCTCGTAGACGGTCATCGTGTAGAAGTTGTTGATCTCGACGTAGCTTTCCGGACGCACCGGATGCGCCATCGGGCCCGCATCCTCGGCGAACTGCAGCTGGCGCAGCACGCGCACGTCCTCGATGCGCTTGACCGCGCGGGCCGCCGACTCGACGTCGTCGCCCGCGGCCATGTCGGCCGAGAACTCCTGGTCGCGGAACACGGTCAGCCCTTCCTTCAGGCTCAGCTGGAACCAGTCGCGGCAGGTCACGCGATTGCCGGTCCAGTTGTGGAAGTACTCGTGGCCGACCACCGATTCGATGTTCGCGAAGTCGGTGTCGGTCGCGGTCTCGGGGTTCGCCAGCACGTACTTCGTGTTGAAGATGTTGAGCCCCTTGTTCTCCATCGCGCCCATGTTGAAGTCGCCGACCGCGACGATCATGAAGCGGTCGAGATCGAGCTCGAGGCCGAAGCGCTTTTCATCCCAGCGGATCGAATGGATCAGCGAATCCATCGCGTGACGGGTCTTGTCGAGATCGGCCGGTTCGACCCACACCTGCAGCAGCTTTTCCTTGCCGGAGCCGGACGTGATCCTCTCCTCGATCGCGACGAGCTTGCCCGCGACCAGCGCGAACAGGTAGCTCGGCTTGCGGAACGGGTCCTCCCATTTCGCGAAGTGGCGGCCGTCGGCCAGTTCGCCCGAGTCGACGAGATTGCCGTTCGACAGCAGCACCGGGTACGCGGTCTTGTCGGCACGCAGCGTGACGGTGTACGACGCCATCACGTCGGGGCGGTCGAGGAAGTAGGTGATGCGGCGAAAGCCTTCGGCCTCGCACTGCGTAAAGAAGTTGCCGCTCGATACGTACAGGCCGGACAGCGTCGTGTTCTGATCGGGCGCGCACGCGCTGTCGAGCGTAAGCTCGAACGCATCGGGCACGTTTTCGACGGTCAGCCCGTGGTCGTGCGCGCGCACCGGACCATACGGCGCGCCGTCGAGCCGTGCGCCGAGGAATTCGAGCGCTTCGCCCATCAGCTCCAGATGCGGGGTGGGCGCCGCGTCCGGATTGCGGCGCACGCGCATCGTGTTCCTGACGATCGTGCGGGCCGGCGCGAGATCGAATTCGAGTGCGACGGAATCGATGAGGAAGGCCGGCGGCGTGTAGTCGGCGCGGCGGATCACGGTGGAGGAGGCGTTGTCGGACATGGTCGTCGAGATCGGTGGAGTGGGGATCGGGCCCGCAGCGCGGGCCGGCTGAACCGGGCCATTGTACAAAGGCTTGCGGCCGCGTGCCGTGCGAACTTTTTACCGGTTCCGGCAGTCCGCGTATTATCGGCATCCCGTGCGGTTCGCGCGGTGCGACGAACGGGTGACGGATCGACGAGGATCGACATGAAACACGAATGGATTCAACGCGGTGCGGGCTGGGCGGCGGCCCTGTGCGTGGCGCTGCTGACGGGCTGCACCAGCTACGTGACGACCCAGGTCACGGCCTTCTCCGACTGGAGCGGCAGCGACGCGACGCGCACTTACGCCTTCACGCGCACCGACGCGCAGAAGCACAGCATCGAGCAGTCGACCTACGAGCCGATCGTCGCGAACGAACTGTCCGCGTATGCGTTCCGCCAGGTGCCGGCCGCGCAGGCACGCTATCTGGTCGGGCTGGCCTACGGGGTCGGCAGCGATCTGGTGACGGTGCCGCAGCCGGTCTACTACGACCCGTGGTTCATGGGGCCGGGGCCGTACTGGCGGGGCGGGCCGTGGGGCCCGTGGGGGCCCTGGGGGCCGATGCCGGCCGGCTACGTCGCGCAGACCTACCAGGTGTTCGACTACACGCTCGGGATCCGGATCACCGAGCGCGCGACCGGCAAGGAGGTCTATAACGTGACCGCGCGCACCACGGGCGACAACGGCGCGCTGCTGTATGCGATGCCGTTTCTCGCGCGCAGCGCGCTCGCCGATTTCCCGTTGTCGAACGGGGCGATCCGCACGGTGCGGCTGCCGGTCGACAAGCGCGGCGGGCCGGCCGCGCCGGCCGCCAACGAGCGCGCGGTGCCGGCGGCGCCGGCATCGGGTGCGGCGGTCGCGAAGTGACGCGGTATCGACACCGGCGCGGTCGCCCGGCCGCGCCACTTGCCTGCGTGCGTCAGACGCCGACGCCCAGCAGTGCCAGCGCCCCCAGCACGACGAACAGCACGGCCGCGATGCCGTGCACCAGCTTGGTCGGCAGGCGGTGCGCGAAACGGTCGCCCAGCAGGATCGCGGGCACGTTCGCCAGCATCATCCCGAAGGTCGTGCCGGCCACCACGCCGATGTAATCCTGGAAGCGCGCGGCGAGCGCGACGGTCGCGATCTGCGTCTTGTCGCCCATTTCCGCGAGGAAGAACGCGACGAGCGTCGCGCCGAACACGCCGAGCCGCGAGCGGTTCGCATTGGCTTCGTCCGCATCGAGCTTGTCCGGCACGAGGATCCACAAGCCCATCGCGATGAACGAGAACGCGAGCGCCCAGCGCATGATCGACGGCGTGACGAGAATGCCGAGCCATTCGCCGAGCGCACCGGCGAAGCCGTGGTTCACGACCGTCGCAACCAGCACGCCGAGTATGATCGGCACGGGCTTGCGATAGCGCGCGGCCAGCACGAGGGACAGCAGTTGGGTCTTGTCGCCGATTTCAGCGAGGGCGACGGCGCCGGTGGAGATCAGGAAGGCTTGGGACACGTATGGGGTTCCACGGGCCGATGTTGTGCGTGCGAGCGACGATCCGCCGCGCGCCGGGCCCTGATGCGGCGCGCAGTGAACCATCGGTCTCGCCAGGCCTTGGTGGCTGCGTCCGCCATGGCCGAACGGCCAAGTCTGTTGACGGACGCCCCCGTCACGATGCGCGCCGGGGGCGCGGGACATCGAGCGGAGCGGCTACTCCCCAATGAGCGGCGAATTTTAGCACGGCGCGTGCCGCGCGCGAAGAAATCGACGGCGCCGGCATGCGCCGCAGCGCATGCCGGAGCAGGGTGGGGCTCAGGTGCGCCGGTTACGCGGCGGCGCGGCGTGCGGCACCGCGCTCGTGCACGAGCCGGCCGGCCGCGTACGTGCGGTACACGGCGCGGTCGTCGCCGAGCAGCGCGAATGCGAACAGCAGTTCCTCGAGCGACTCCGCGCGCTTCGTGCGGCGTGCGAGCAGCGGCGTGGCCTGCGGGTCGAGCACGACGAAGTCGGCTTCGGTGCGCGGCGCGAGCGTGCCGACCGTGTCGGCGAGATCGAGTGCCTGCGCGGCGCCGGCCGTCGCGAGCCAGAACATCCGCGTCGCGCTCAGGTGGTGGCCCGACAGCCGCGCAACCTTGTGCGCCTCGTTCATCGTCTGCAGCATCGAGAACGACGTGCCGCCGCCAACGTCGGTGGCGAGCGTGACGGGCACGTCGTATTCGCCGGCCTTGTCGAAGTCGAACAGCCCGCTGCCGAGGAAGAAGTTCGACGTCGGGCAGTGCGCGACGACGGTGCGCGTCTCGGCCATCCGGCGACGGTCCTCGTCGTCGAGATGGATGCAGTGGCCGTACACCGCGCGCGGGCGCAGCAGCCCGTAACGATCGTAGATGTCGAGATAGCTGCGGTGGCCCGGGAACAGCTCGGCCGCCCATTTCACTTCGTCGACGTTTTCCGCGACGTGGCTCTGCACGAACACGTCCGGATGGCGGCGCGCGAGTTCGCTGCACGCCTCGAGCTGCGCCTCGGTGGAGGTCGGTGCGAAGCGCGGCGTGAGCGCGTACATCTGACGGCCCTTGCCGTGCCAGCGGCCGATCAGCTCGGCGCTGTCGTCATAGCCCGATTGCGCGGTGTCGCGCAGGAACTCGGGGCAGTTGCGGTCCATCAGCACCTTGCCCGCGATCATCCGCAGGTCGCGCGCGTCGCTCGCCGCGAACAGCGCGTCGGCCGACTGCTTGTGCACGGTGCAGTAGACGAGCGCGCTCGTCGTGCCGCACGCGAGCAATTCGTCGACGAAGAAGTCGGCGACTTCGCGCGCATGTTCCGGATCGCCGAACTGGCGCTCGGTCGGGAACGTGTACTTGTCGAGCCACGGCAGCAGGCCGGGGGCCGGCGACGCGATCATGTCCGTCTGCGGATAGTGGATGTGCGTATCGATGAAGCCGGGCACGATCAGCTTGTCGCGCAGGTCGTGGACGACCGCGTCGCGTGCGAGCGTCGCGGCCAGCCGTGCATGCGGGCCGGCCGCGACGACCTTGCCGTCGTCGACGATCAGGAGGCCGTCGGTCTCGTGGTTCGCGGCCTGGCTCGATTGCGCCGGGTCGCCGTTGAAGGTCAGCAGCTGGGAACGGAAAGCGGTTTGCGTCATGACGAAGGGTCCTGCATCAAGGTAAGGCGAACAGAAGAAAACGGTCGGTGCCGCGCGGGCGACGACGCGGCGGGGGCGGCCCGGGCTTGCGCGATGCGGCGAGCCGCGCAGGCGGCGCCGCGCGCTGCGCTCGCGCACGCAAGCGCGGCGGCCGTAGCCGCGATGGCCGACGTACCGGCGGACAGCGCCGCAATCGCGATGGCGATCGCGATCACGGCGACCGGCTCGCCGGCGAGCGGCATCGCGAGCCGCAACAGTCGTTGTACGACGCGCAGCAACAGGCTGCGGCGCGTGACGACGCATACCGCCGTCGCCACGCGTACGACGGACGCGATGCCGGCCTGCGTGCCCGGCGCACGCAGGCGGCCGGTGCGGCACGACGCCGGGCCGGTCGTCGCGAAGCGGATGTCGTTGCGGTGTTTCATCTGTCTAGCAGACCTCGATGCCGGCCGTCACGCGGCCTGCCAGTACGAATCGAGACGCGCGATCAGCGCATCGCGCTGCGCGGCGTCGACGAACGACGCCTCGAAGCCGTTTCGAATCACCGCGTGCACTTCGGCGTCCGTCAGCTGCAGCCCGTCGACCGTCGCGAAGTAGTTGTCGTTGACGTAGCCGCCGAAATAGGCCGGATCGTCGGAGTTGATCGTCACCGCGACGCCGCGATCGAGCAGCGCCTTCAGCGTGTGCTTCGCCATGTCGTCGAACACGCACAGCTTCAGGTTCGACAGCGGGCATACGGTCAGCGCCGTGCGCGTGCGCGCGAGGCGTTCGACGAGCGCCGCGTCCTCGATGCTGCGCACGCCGTGGTCGATCCGGTCGACCTTCAGCACGTCGAGCGCTTCGTAGATATACGCGGGCGGGCCTTCCTCGCCCGCATGCGCGACGAGCTTCAGCCCGAGCGCGCGCGCCTTCTCGAACACGCGCGCGAACTTCGTCGGCGGATGGCCGAGTTCGGACGAGTCGAGCCCGACGCCGATCAGCCGATGGCGATAGCGTTCGAACAGCGGCAGCGCGGCGTCGAACGTCGCGAGCGCATCTTCTTCCGGCAGGTGGCGCAGGAAACACAGGATCAGCTTGCTCGACAGCCCGCGCTGCTCGGCATCGGCGAGCGCGCGGTCGATGCCGGCCACCACCGTCTCGATCGGCACGCCGCGTTCGGTGTGCGTCTGCGGGTCGAAGAACAGCTCGGTGTGGACGACGTTGTCGGCGAGCGCGCGTTCGCAATATGCGGCCGTCATGTCGTAGAAATCCTGCTCGGTCAGCAGCACGCTCGCGCCGGCGTAATAGATGTCGAGGAACGACTGCAGGTCGGTGAACGCGTATGCGGCACGCAGTGCGTCGATCGATTCGTACGCGAGCTTCACGCCGTTGCGCTGCGCGAGCGCAAAAATCAGTTCGGGCTCGAGCGAGCCTTCGATATGGATGTGCAGCTCCGCTTTCGGAGCGCGGGCGATCTTGTCCTTGAATGTCGGGGTCATGGCGTTGTTCTTGGTCGGTCAGAATGTTGGGGAAGCCTGCACGGGTGCGTTCGCCTCGACGGCCTGCAGCAACTGCGCGGCCACCGAGATCGCGATCACTTCGGGTGCCTTGTCGATGATGCCTTCGACGCCGATCGGGCAGCGCATCCGCGCGACCTGGGCCGGGTCGATGCCGATCGCCGCCAGCCGATGATCGAACTGCGCGCGCTTGGTGTGCGAGCCGGTCATCCCGAAGTATGCATAGTCGCCGCGCCGCAGGATGCGCTCGGCCAGCATGAAATCGAGTGCGTGGTCGTGCGTCATCACGACGAAGTACGCGTGCGGCGGCGCCGTGTCGACGGCATCGGCCGGGCTGGCAAGCGCGTCGATCGCGAGATTGCCGATCCCGGCGAGTGCCTCGGCCGGCGGGAACACCGCATCGGGGCCGTCGATCCAGCGCACGTGGCACGGCAGCGTCGCCAGCACCTTCACGAGCGCGGTGCCGATGTGCCCGGCGCCGAACAGCATGACGGGGAACGCATACGGCGCGATCGTTTCGGTCATCAACGCTACACCGCCGGTTTCCCACAGCAGGCAATCGGCACGCGCGGCCGGCGATTCGGGCTCGCTCAGCAGCGGCGCGCCCGGCGAGGGGCCGAATGATACGCTACGCACGGTCGCGGCGCCCGCCGCGACGCGCTTCGCGAGCGACATGATCCAGCCGAGGTCGCCGACGTCGAGCCGCTCGAACGCGAGCACGACCGCGCCGCCGCAGCACTGGCCGAGGCTCGGGCCGAGCGCGAGCCGTTCGAGCCGGCGCGCGTGGGGCACGTGCGCGCCGTCCTTCAGCAGGTGCCGTGCGATCTCGATCGCCTTCCATTCCAGATGACCGCCGCCGATCGTATGGCGGGCCGTGTCGCGCGTGACGAGCATCTTGGTGCCGGCCTCGCGCGGCGCGGAGCCGTCGGTATGCGCGACCGTCACGAGCACGGCCGCTTCGCCGTGTGCGAGCAGTTGCTGCAGATCGCCGAGCCAGGCTTCCATCAGCACGCTCCGTTCCGGACGATGCGGCACGACGCGCGGCGCGGGCTGGCGGGCGCGGCGGCAACGAGGACGGACGGGAGCGAGGCGGGCCGGCCGCACGACGGGTTCAGTGCGGTGGCCGTGCGCCGAAGGCGCGCGCGAACGACGCCGCGCAACGTGCGGACGCCACGAGGGTGACGGATGCGGATGGTTTGCGTTGTCATGATGAATCCAGTCGACATTGCGGATCGGGCGCGCGTTACGCAGGAGGTGAGACCGCCTGGCCTCGCGCACGTAGATCGCCATCCAGTCGTGAAGATAGCACCGCAAGGCGGCGGGAACATTGCCGGGCGGTGATCCGGGCTATCAGACGGCGATCATGTCGATCATAGGCCCGCCGCGCGGGATCGGGGCGCCGACGCGCGGGCGTCGGGCCGAAACGCATGCGTGGCGGGGCGTGCGCGCGGATGTCGCGCGACGCGCGTTCGCCCGGGAATCGGGACGGCGGCGGGGATAGGTGTTTACGCGCGGCCGGCAGGGTGCGGCCGCATCGGGGTCGTGCCGGTGTCGTGGGCCTAGCCGGACGAAGCGGCCACGCGGCCTCGACCGGTCGGCCGGATCGCGCGGCGCGGCCGGTCAGCCCGCCAGCTTGCGGCGATGGCGCCAGAGGCTCGAGGCGACGGCAATCAGGATCACGGCGAAGCCGATCAGCGCCCAGCCGGGCAGCAGGATCCCGAAGATCGGCGGGTAGACCGTCTCGCACAGGCCGGCAACCTTGAACATGCCGGGGAACCACTGGGCGGGCGGCAGGCTGTCGACGATCGGCTGCAGCGTGTCGAAGCCGCAGCTGAAACCCGGATTCATCTGGATCGACAGGTGCCGCGCGGCGGTGCCGACGCCGCCGGCCGCGGCGATCGCGATCAGCAGCTCGAGCACCCAGATGCCGCGCCAGTTGCGCATCCCCGCGGCCAGGAACGCGAAGATCCCGATCGCCGCGAAGAAGTAGCGCTGGATGATGCACAGCGGGCACGGATCTTCGTTCTTCACGTACTGCAGATACAGTGCGCCGGCCAGCAGGGCGATGCACACCCAGCCGAGCAGCATCAGCAGGCGGCGTTCACGGCGGAGTGCGAGCGTGGAGTCGTTCATGTCGGCGGGATTCCTGTCGTTGGTCGGTCCGATAAACAATCGCGCGATTTTAGCGCGAACGATCTGGCACGAAACTGACAGCGCGCGTGCGGCACCCGGCCGCCGCCGCTTCGTCCGGTCCATAGCCCGCCGTCATGCCGCGCGGGCGGTCACCGGATCGTGTTCAGCACGGCCTCGGCCGCCTGGCCGATCGCGAGCAGCGCGTCGTCGCGATGCGGCGCGGCCGCGAGCATCAGGCCGACCGGCGCCGCGTCGCGCGGATGGCACGGCAGCGACAGCGCGCATGCGTCGAGGAAGTTGAAGGCGCTCGGATTGCGCAGGATCAGCGCATTGGTGCGCGTGAACGCGGCGTCGTCCGCTTCGAGGTCGGCGATGCGCGGCGGCACGACCGGCACCGTCGGCGCGACGAGTGCGTCGAAGCGCGACCAGACGGTGTGTGCCGCTTCTTCCAGCATCGCGTGGCGGGCGGCGAGCAGGTCGAGATAGTCGGCCGCGCTCGCCGGCTCGCCCTTCAGGATGCGCGACAGCACGCGCGGGTCGTATTGGTCGCGGTGCTGCGCGAGCAACGGGCGATGCCACGCGTACGCCTCGATCGGCGAGAAGCCGAAGCGGTTGATGTCCGGCAGCCGGTCGAGCGCGGAAAAGCGCACTTCAGTGACGATCGCGCCCGCGGCTTCGAGGTGCTTCAGCGATGCGTCGAGCGCGGCGGCGACGTCGGCGTCGACGCCGTCGGTCACGTAATTGGTCAGCACGCCGAGCCGCACGCCTTCGAGCGGCCGCGCGGCCGGCACGTTCGGTTCGAGGCCCGCGAGCATCCGGTCGACGAGTGCGCAGCAGGCAACCGTCAGGCCGATCGGGCCGAACGAGTCGAGCGTGGTCGACAGCGGCACGCCGCCTTGCGTCGGGATCCGGCTCGCGGTCGGCTTGAAGCCGGTCAGCCCGCACAGGGCGGCCGGGATGCGGATCGAGCCGCCGGTGTCGGTGCCGAGCGCGACGGCGGCCATCCCGTCGGCGACGGACGCGGCCGCGCCCGACGACGAGCCGCCGGAAATCCGTGCATCGCCCGGCACGTCGCGGTGGTACGGCGAGCGCGGATTGCCGAAGTGCGGATTCAGCCCGAGCCCCGAGAACGCGAACTCGCTCATGTTGGTGCGGCCGACCAGCACCGCGCCCGCGCGCTTGAGCCGCGCGACGGCGACCGCGTCGGCCCTGGCGGGCGGCGCCCCGTCGAGCACGCGCGAACCGGCGCGCGTTACCTGGCCCGCGACGTCGAACAGATCCTTAACCGATACGGGGATGCCCGCGAGCGGCGACAGCACGGTGCCCGCGGCACGCAGGCGGTCGTGCGCGTCGGCGGCCGCGCGCGCGTTGTCGGCGTCGACTTCGGTGAAGACGGCCGCACCCTGGCCGGCCGGATCGGCGATCCGGTCGAGCGCGACGTCGACGAGCGCGCGGCTCGTGGTCCGGCCGGCGGCGAGGTCGGCGGCGAGCTGGGCGAGCGGAGGGAAGGGCGTGAAGGTGGTCATGGGCGGCTCAGGGGGCGAAGGTGTTGGACAAGGGTGGCGCGAAACGAATCGATGTGGCGCTCGACGGCCGTGCGTGCGCCGGCGGCGTCGCGCGCGGACAGCCGCTCGAACAGTTCGCGGTGTTCGTGCTGGACGTCAGACAGGTGATGCGGCTCGGACAGCGTGACGAACCAGAAGCGCAGCGAGCGTTCGTGCAGCGCGCGCAGGATTTCCGCGAGCACCGTGTTGCGTGCCGCCGCGGCGATCGTCTGATGAAACGCGCGGTCGAGCTCCATCATGCCCTCGACGTCGTGCGAGTCGACGCAGGCCTGGCCGTCGTCGAGCAGCGCGGACATGCGGGCGAGATCGTCGGGTGTTGCATGGCGGGCGGCGAGTTCGACGCAATGCGCTTCGTTGATGCGGCGCACGTCGGTCACCGCGACGATGTCGTCGAGCGACAGCGGTTGCACCATCAACCCCTTGCGCGGCATCACGGCCAGCAGCCCTTCGAGCACCAGCCGGTGGACGGCCTGATGGACGGGCGTGCGGCCGATGCCGGTGCGGGCCACGAGGTCGGCTTCGTTGAGCGCGGCGCCCGGCTTCAGGCGCATCGTGATGATGTCGCGCTGGATCAGCGCGTACGCGCGGTCGGCGAGGCTGACCGCCGATGCGGCGGGCCGGTCGTGGAGGGCGTCGGTCAGGGCGTTCATGCAGGCGGGGGCGCGGTGGTCGGACAGGGTGCGGTCATGGCGCGGGCGATCGGGCAACGTGGACGATCCGTGAATATTATTGTGATATATCACTGATGTCCAGTTCGCCCGGACGACCTTCGATACCGCCGGATGGAGGCCGGTGGCACGTCCGGCGGGGGATGCGACGACTTGCAACAATTTCGACAGGATGTTGCAGGTTTACCGCGCGATCGTGCACTGAAGCATAATGAATCCTCGTCAATCCAATACGCGCGAGCGACGTACCAGACCATCGTCATGAGCGAAAACACGCCTCCCCCGGCCGGTCTGCCCGGCACTTCTTCCGCTTCCACCGATTCCCCTCGTTCCGGTCCGGCGCCCACGCCGGAGGCGCCTGCCACGCAGGCTGCCGCTGCGCAGGTCGTCGCGGCGAATGGCGCAGCACCGGTCACGGCGGCGGCCGAGCCGGGCGCCGCAGGCACGGCGGGTGCCGCCGCCGAAGGCAGTGCAGCGCCGCCGAAACCCGGTGCGGCGCCACCCGGTTTCGGCGCGCAGCCCGATTTCGACACGCCGCGCCCGCCGCCCGCGAATGCGCAGAACGTGCCGCCGGCTTACCTGAAGCAAAGCGACACGCCGTGGTCGGTATTCGGCCGGATCGTCGCGGCGCGCGCACGCCGGCTATTCGATCGCGCCGGCCAGCGGATCACGCAGCGCACGCTGCGCATCGGCGTGTCGGCGCGGATCTTCCATCCGGAGCCCGGCGCGAAGGGGCTGCGCGGCAAGACGCTGCAGTATCTCGAGGAATCGATCGCGCACTGGGTGATGTCGCGCGACGTGCTCGTGTTCATGATCCCGACCGTCGGTCACCAGGGCATGCTGCACCCGAGCAACATCCGCCTGCGCGACTACGCGAAGCATCTCGACGGCCTGCTGCTGCAAGGCGGCGCCGACGTGTCGCCGCAAACGTACGCGGCGTCGGACGCGCGCCCCGAATGGCCGGGCGATCGCGTGCGCGACATGTACGAGCTCGAGCTGTTTCACGAGTTCGTCGAGTCCGGCAAGCCGGTGCTCGGCGTGTGCCGCGGTTGCCAGCTGATCAACGTCGCGTTCGGCGGGTCGCTGTACCAGGACATCGCGACCGACGTACCGACCGCGAACGCGCACGTGAGCGAGCATTACGACCAGCATCGCCACGCGATCCGCTTCCCGGACTCGTCGACGCTGGCGAGCATGTTTCCCGGGCGCAGCGAAGCGATCGTGAACTCGATCCACCATCAGGCGATCCGCGATCTCGGCCGCGATCTGAACATCGAGGCCGTGTCGGCCGGCGACGGGATCATCGAAGGCATTCGCTACCGGCGCGCGCCGTTCGTCGTCGGCGTGCAATGGCACCCGGAGTTTCATCGTGCGGGCGGCGCCGAACTGCTCGACTGCACGCCGCTGCTCGATGCATTCCTGCGCGCGGCACGCGAAACGCGCCTGTAGGCGGCGTTTGCAGTGCCGGGCAGGAAGGCCGGCCGCATCCCGTTAAATTCGAGATGCGGCCGTTTCGTTTTGAACGATAATCGCGACTCCCGATTCGTTCGCCGGAGTCTGACGTTGGCCTTCCGAGATTTTTCCCCTGCACGATGCGCAACGTGGATCGTTGCGCTGGCCGCCTGCGTGCACGCGGGCGCAGCGTGGTCCGTCGACGCGACCGCGCCGGTCGCGGGCTCGCGCCCCGCGGTGACGAGCCTGCGCGGCGATGCCGCGCAGGCGGCTTCCCCTTCCGACGCGTCCGCCGCCTCCGCGACGGATGCGACCGCGCAAGGCAACGTCGCCGAGCTCACGCAGATGCTGCACGACGGGCGAATCGTCGAGATGCGCACCACGTACAACGGCAGCTACGGCGCGAGCCTGATGTTCGATCCGCGCGAGATGACGTATTACGTCGCGCTGTTCCAGGACAAGCATCTGTGGCGCGTGGTCAAGTCGCAGGAGAAGAGCCGAGCGGAAATGGTGTACGCGAACTTCGTCCAGCAGACGACGCAACTCGCGGACGTCGAAATCCGCCGCACCGAACTGCAGGCGCAGAAGACGTTCCTCGAACGCGTGATCGCGCTGCAGGCGAATCGTGCGCAGCAACTGCAGGCCGATCTGAGCGTCGCGCGCAGCCAGCAGGCCGAGGTCGCGCAGCGGCAGAAGTCGGCGCACGAACAGGCGCAGGCGCTGCAGGTCGAGAAGCGGGCGGCGCAACTGCAGTTGCGCGAACTGCAGGAGCAGGTACGGCAACTCGAGCGGCAGGCCGAAACGGGGTTGCCCGCGCACAAGTGACGAGCGGCCGGCCCGACGGACCGGTCGACGAACGAAAACCCGGCGCAGCGTGCTTCGCCGGGTTTTTTATTGCCCGCGCGTCAGCGGGTGAGCGTGGTGGGTGTGTCGGTCAGGCGGCGGTGGGACAGGTGCGTCGTCCAGTCGAAGTCTGCAGCGGGCGCGTCGGCCGCCCATGCCGGGCGATCGGCGCGCAGCGCGTTCGCCATCGCGATCAGCGTGAGTGGATCGTCGAGCGAAGCGTGCTGGTCGTGCCGGGTGTCCGGGACCGGCAGTGAACCGGCGCGACCGGGCGTTGGCATGCGCGATGCGACGTGCGTGATCGACGGGCGGCCGGCGAGTCGCGGCGCGGAAGGCGGGTGGACTTGCGCGGCTGTCGCGTGCGTGCCGTTCGGTCGATTCGGCGACGGTGCCGCCGCGGTGGCGGCGCGTCGTACGTCCGGCGCGCCGTCGGCGTCGGCGAGTCGCGGCGACGGCGCGAGCGCAGCGTCGCGTGCGGGCTGCGACGATGTGATAGGTGTACTGGCAACGGCCCGCGCCGCGTGGTGCCGTGCCGGCGTGATGGCCGTGGCGGGCTCGGCCCCGGCGCTCCGCACTCGACCCGTGAATTCCGTCGCGTGCTCCGGCACGGCGCCGGCGATTTGCATGACCGGCGAACGCGCGACATCCGGAAACGGTTCGTGGGCGACGATCAGCCCGCCGATGATCGCGAGTGCGCCGATGCTCCAGCAGGCGGCATGCCGTGCCCGCCGGTCATGTGCTCGATCAACGGCACGTGCGATGTGCCGATGCCGACCGGTGGCGCCGGCCGCAACGGCCGGTACGCCCGCTGACGACGGCTGTACGGCGGCCAGCGGTTGCCAGCGGCAGGCACGATGCGGCGCGTCGACGTCGATGCACGAAGTCGTCAACGTTGCCACGCAGCGGATGCCGGAGCGGCTGCCGGACGCGGCGCCGAACCGCCATTCGCGGCCGAACGGCGGCACGCCGTCGAGCGGCGCGACGCGAGGGCGGGCGATTGAGCCTTCGACGGAAACGAGGGGCGATGGAATCATGAGGGCGGTGTGCGGTGCGACGCGGGCCGCGTGGCCGGCCGCGGCGCGGAGTGCGTCGCGAATCGTGACATTGTGGTCAGGCGATCGCCATCGGTCGATCGGATCAATCCGATTTTGATGCGCCTTTCGCCGAGATTCGTACGAGTCGGACGCGGCGTCCGCAACGCCGGCCCGGTACAAGGCAATTGTCGGCTTCGCGTGGCATCATTCGCCAACCATGCCGGCATGCGTATCGTTGCGCGCGGCGCCGCCGGCTGGCAGCGATGCCCGTGTGCGCCGGCCCGGCGCGACACGCATCGTCGGATCTCCACGGCGCGCAGGTCGCGCCTTCCGAGCCGAGAGAACTCCATGTCCACAGCCACACACGCCGTCGCGCAGGAATCGAAATTCCGTACCGTGTTCCGGGTCGTCAGCGGCAACTTCCTGGAAATGTACGACTTCATGGTCTACGGGTATTACGCGTCGGCTATCGCGAACACGTACTTTCCGAGCGGCAACGCGTTCGCGTCGCTGATGCTGTCGCTGTCGGTGTTCGGCGCGGGCTTCCTGATGCGCCCGGTCGGCGCGATCGTGCTCGGCGCATACATCGACCATCACGGCCGCCGCAAGGGGCTGATCCTGACCCTCGGGCTGATGGCGCTCGGCACGCTCACGGTGGCCTCGATACCGGGTTACGCGACGATCGGCGTGCTCGCGCCGGTGCTCGTGCTGCTCGGCCGGCTGCTGCAGGGCTTTTCCGCGGGCGTCGAGCTCGGCGGCGTGTCCGTCTACCTGTCGGAGATCGCGACGAAGGGCCACAAGGGGTTCTATACGTCGTGGCAATCCGGCAGCCAGCAGGTGGCGGTCGTGTTCGCCGCGTTCGTCGGCGTGCTGCTGAACCACGCGTTGCCGGCCGAGGACATGACCGCGTGGGGCTGGCGCATTCCGTTCCTGATCGGCTGCCTGATCGTTCCGTTCCTGTTCCTGATCCGTCGTTCGCTGAAGGAAACCGACGAATTCCTCGCGAAGCGTCACCGTCCGACGATGGGCGAGATCATGCGTTCGATGCTCGAAAACTGGGGCGTCGTGATCGCCGGCATGGGAATGGTGATCATGACGACGGTGTCGTTCTACATGATCACCGCATACACGCCGACGTTCGGCAAGGAAGTGCTGCACCTGTCGTCGCTCGACGCACTCGTCGTGACCGTCTGCGTCGGCCTGTCCAATCTCGTCTGGCTGCCGCTGTCCGGCGCGTTGTCGGATCGCATCGGCCGCCGCCCGGTGCTGATCGCGTTCACGGTGCTCACGCTGCTGTCGGCCTATCCGGCCGTGCTGTGGCTCGTGGCGGATCCGTCGTTCCTGCGGCTGCTCGCGGTCGAGCTGTGGCTGTCGTTCCTGTACGGCTCGTACAACGGCGCGATGGTCGTCGCGCTGACCGAAGTGATGCCGGCCGATGTGCGCACGGCCGGCTTCTCGCTCGCGTACAGCCTCGCGACGACGATCGGCGGGTTCACGCCGGCGATCTCGACGTTGCTGATCCACCAGACCGGCAACAAGGCGGCACCGGGGCTGTGGCTGAGCGTCGCCGCATTCTGCGGATTGATCGCGACGCTCGTGTTGTATCGCACGCGCGAAGCGCGCAACCAGTACAAGTCGGCCTGACGCCGCCTGTATCGCATCACGTCGACTGAAAAAAGGGAGCGCGCCGCGCTCCCTTTTTTTGTCTGCGCTCTGGCATTCAGGCGTCGCGCAGCGCGGCGGCGACCGCCGCCGCCACGTCGAGCCATTGTCCCGGTGCGGACTGGCGGGCGAGCCTCGCTCGCGGATACCACGGACAGTCGTCGCCGGTGAACCAGCGCCAGTCGGATGCGAACGGCAGCATGATCCACAGCGGCTTGCCGAGCGCGCCCGCGAGGTGCGCGACCGCCGTATCGATCGTGACGACGCCGTCGAGCCGTTCGATCAGCGCTGCCGTGTCGGCGAAGTCGTTCAGCCGCCCGTCGAGGCGATGCATGCGGGGATGCGCGTCGACGCGTGCCCGTTCGTCGTCGTCGAGCGCCGGCTGCAGCACGATCCAGTCGATGTCCGGCAGCGCGAGCAGCGGCGCGAGCGCGTCGAACGGCATCGAGCGGTTTTCCTGCGCCTGCCGGCGTCCCGTCCACGCAAGGCCGAACTTGCGCTTCGACTGGCCGCCCAGCGAGCCGCGAAAGCGCCGCTGCGTGCTGTCCGGCACGTCGAGGTAGCGTGTGCCCGCGACGATGTCGGCCGGCTGCAGGCCGAGCAGGAACGGCAGGCTCATCAGCGTGCATGCGATGTCCGCCGCCGGCGGCTTCGCGGCGCCCTGCGCGACGAGCGTCACGCGCCAGCGTGCCGCGGCCGGTGCGAGCAGCGCGACGAGTTCCGGCTGCACTTCGAGCACGACGCGCGCGCAACGCGCGCGGGCGAGCGGCACGAAGCGGACGAACTGCAGCGTGTCGCCGAAGCCCTGTTCCGCGCGGATCAGCAGCGTGCGCGCGGCAATCGGCTCGCCTTGCCAGCGCGGCAGCGTGCCGAGCGGCGTCGCGCCCGGCGTGTCGTGGCGCGTTTCGTACGCGGGCAGGCCGCGGGCGAAGTCGCCCAGCGTCAGCAGCGTGACGGCGCGGTGCAGCTGCGCGAGTTTCAGGTCGGGGGCGACGCGCAGCGCCTGGTCGAACGCGCGCAGCGCCATCTCGTGCGCGCCGAGTGCGTGATGCGCGTTGCCGAGGTTCAACCACGCGAGACTGAACGACGGATCGAGACCGACCGCGCGTTCGTAGTAGGGCAGCGCTTCGCGCTGGCGTGCCTGCGCGCACAGCGCGTTCGCGAGCCCGAAGAGGGCGAGCGGAAACGGCGGGTGCAGCGCGAGCGCGGCTTCGAATGCGGCGGCGGCTTCGCCATGACGGCCGAGCGCCTCGAGCGTGTTGCCGAGATTGAAATGCGCGGCGACAAAGCGCGGCTGCGCGGCGATCGCAGCCTGGAAATGGGCGATCGCGTCGTCGGCCCGGCCCATCGCGTTCAGCGCCATCGCGAGATTGTTGTGCGCGCCGGCATGCCCGGGCCGCAGCTCGAGCGCGCGATGGAATGCGGCGAGCGCATCGTCGTGACGGCCGAGCGCATTCAGCGCGTTGCCGAGGTTGTTGTGGATCGATGCGTCGTCCGGTGTGAGCCGAAGTGCGCGGGCAAATGCGTCGACGGCATCTTCGTGGCGCTGCAGTGCCGCATAGGCGTTGCCGAGGTTGTAGTGCGCGAGCGGAAATTCGGGCGCGAGCGTCAGCGCGTTGCGAAAGCGGTCGATCGCTTCGTCGAGCCGGCCGAGCGCCTTCAGCGCGTTGCCGAGATTGAGCTGCAGCGCGGCGTCGTTCGGGCGCAACTCGACCGCACGCCCGACGAGATCGGCCGCCTCGGCATGCTGGCCCTGCTGATGCCGCAGCACGCCGAACAGATGCAGCGCGTCGGCGTCGGCGGGATGAGTGGCGAGTGCGGCGCGATAGCCGTGCTCGGCCTCGGCGAGGCGGCCCGCGCGGTGCGCGGCATACGCTCGGTCGAATGCGGATTCCATGACGCGAAAACTGACGGAAAGCGCGTATTTTCCCACACTGCGCGCGGGCACCCCAGATCGGCCGGTCGGCATATGGCCCCGTCACGCGGAGCGGCGTAGACTTGCACAATCGCGTGTCATCGAGGTTCTCATGGCTGACACACTGCTCGATATCCCGCCGGTGCTGATCGTCGGCGCAGGCCCCACCGGCCTTGCCGCGGCGATGAGTCTCGCGCGTGCCCGCGTGCCGGTGCGCATCATCGACCGGCTCGCCGTGCCCGCGCCGTACTCGCGCGCGATCGGTATCCAGGCACGCACGCTCGAACTGCTGGAGCAGCATCGCGCGGTCGAACCGTTTCTCGCGCTGGGTCATCGCGCCCATGCGGCCGCGCTGCATGCGGACGGCCGCGTGATCGCGCGGCTCGATTTCGATCCGCTGCAAACGCGTTATCCGTATCTGCTGTTTCTCGACCAGAGCATCACCGAGCGGCTGCTCGCCGAGCATCTGGCCGGGTTCGGCGTGACCGTCGAACGCGGCGTCACGCTCACCGCATGCGATGCGGGCGGACCGTCGCTCGACGTGACGATCCGCGATGCCGACGGTCGTGAACAGGCGTTCGCGCCCTCGTACTTGATCGCCGCCGACGGCGCGCACAGCACGGTGCGCCACCTGCTTGGCCTGGGCTTCGCCGGGCATGCGTTCGAGCAGACTTTCCTGCTCGCCGATTTCGCGGCGATACCCGACTGGCCGGACGAGGAGATCCATCTGTTCACGACGCCCGACGGCATCGCGGGGCTGTTTCCGATGGGCGGCGGCCGCTACCGGCTCGTTGCCGACCGGCCGCCCGGCAGCGACGCATCGCCCGACGGACTCACGCCCTCGACCCCGTCGCTCGACGAATGCGAGGCGATCGTGCGCGCGCGCGTCGGTGCGTCGATTGCGCCGAGCGATCTCGCGTGGTCGACGTATTTCCGCCTGCATAGCCGGATGGTCGAGCGACTGCGTCACGGGCGGGTATTCTTCGCGGGCGACGCCGCGCACGTTCACAGCCCGGCGGGCGCGCAGGGCATGAACACGGGCATCCAGGAAGCGTTCAATCTTGGCTGGAAGCTCGCGCGCGTGCTCGGCGCGGGCACGCCGGAGCGCCTGCTCGACACGTATCACGCCGAGCGCCACCCGATCGAGCGTGACGTATTGCGGCAGACCGGCCTCGTCACGCAGATCGTCGAAGCCGACCACGGCGCGATGAAGCTGCTGCGCGATCATGTCGTGCCGCTGCTGGCGTCGTTCGGGCCGGTGCGCGACGCGGTACGCCGCACCGTCAGCGAGCTCGGCGTGCAATACCGGAAAAGCCCGCTCACGCTCGAACGCGTGCTCGACGGCGGGCCGCGCGCAGGCGAGCGCGCGCCCGACGCGCTCGTGCACGTGGTCGACGGGCCGCTCGGGCGGGCGCCCGGAACCGCGCGGCTATACGACCTGCACGACCCCGCGAGCTTTACGCTGCTGCTGCTCGAGGAACCGGCAGGTGCCGACGCCGGCGAGACGGGCGACGTGCCGCCGATGCCCGCGGATGCGCAGGCGCTTGTGCAGGGGCTGGAGCGGATCATGCCGGGCGCCGTGCGAACATGGCGCGTCGCCGATGCCGAAAGCGACGGCACGGATGGGCTTGCGCAGGTATACGGCCGCTCGAGGCCGTCGTTCTACCTGCTGCGGCCCGACGGCTACATCGCGGTGCGCGGCCGTACCGCCACCGACGCGAACGCGCTGCTGCGCCACTGCGAAAGCTGGTTCGCGGGCATGTCGGTGCCTGCGTAGCGGGGCGCTCAGGCGGAGGCCGCGGCTGGTACGAGCGATGCGCGGTGCGCGGCGATCGCGTCGCGCACGATCGGCGCCGCGCGTTGTCCGGCCGCGCTCGACGGATCGTCGAGCGCGGCGAGCAATGCACGACGCATCCGCGGTTCCCAGAAGCGCCGGATATGCTCGGCGATCCCGCTCAGCGCTTCTTCGCGATCGGGCATCGATTCGAAGAACGCGCCGATCTGGTTGGCCATGTCGACCAGGTGTCCGTTGTCCATCGCGTCCTCACTTGCCCGTCGTCACGGCGGCCGGCGTGGCGGCGCGGCGCTCGAGCAGGTCGAGCTGCTCCGAGTTGAAGCGCGCATACGCGCGCTGCCAGTCCGACGGCTGCGCGACCGGCATCACCTGCACGGCCGTCACCTTGTATTCCGGGCAGTTCGTCGCCCAGTCGGAGCTGTCCGTCGTGATCACGTTCGCGCCCGATTCGGGGAAGTGGAACGTCGTGTACACGACACCCGGCTGCATGCGGTCGGACACGAGCGCGCGCAACACGGTCTGGCCCGCCCGCGATTCGATGCCGACCCAGTCGCCGGTCCGGATTCCGCGGTCCTCCGCGTCGTGCGGATGGATCTCGAGACGGTCCTCTTCGTGCCACTGCACGTTCTCGGTCCGGCGCGTCTGCGCGCCGACGTTGTATTGCGACAGGATGCGGCCCGTGGTCAGGATCAGCGGATAGCGCTGCGTGACCTTTTCCGGCGTCGGAATGAACTGCGTGATCACGAACCGGCCCTTGCCGCGCACGAATGCGTCGATGTGCATCGTCGGCGTGCCGTCCGGCGCCTGTTCGTTGCACGGCCACTGGATGCTGCCGAGCGCATCGAGCTTCTCGTACGACACACCCGAGAAGGTCGGCGTGAGCCGCGCGATCTCGTCCATGATTTCCGACGGATGCGCGTAGTGCATGTCGTAGCCGAGCGCCCGCGACAGCAGCAGCGTCACTTCCCAGTCCGCGTAGCCCGCGAGCGGCGGCATCACCTTGCGCACGCGCGAGATGCGGCGCTCCGCGTTCGTGAACGTGCCGTCCTTCTCGAGGAACGTCGAGCCCGGCAGCAGCACGTGCGCGTATTTCGCGGTTTCGTTCAGGAAGATGTCCTGCACGACGATGCATTCCATCGACGACAGCGCGGCCGCGACGTGCTGCGTGTTCGGGTCCGACTGGACGATGTCCTCGCCCTGGCAATAGAGGCCCTTGAAGCTGCCGTCGAGCGCCGCGTCGAACATGTTCGGGATGCGCAGCCCCGGTTCCGGCTGCAGCGTGGCCGACCATGCCTGTTCGAACTGCGTGCGTACGACTTCGTCGCTGATGTGCCGGTAGCCGGGCAGTTCATGCGGGAACGAGCCCATGTCGCACGAACCCTGCACGTTGTTCTGGCCGCGCAGCGGATTGACGCCGACGCCTTCGCGGCCGATGTTGCCGGTCGCCATCGCGAGGTTCGCGATGCCCATCACCGTCGTCGAGCCTTGCGCGTGTTCGGTCACGCCGAGGCCGTAGTAGATCGCGGCGTTGCCGCCCGTCGCATAGAGGCGCGCGGCTTCGCGCACCAGCGCGGCCGGCACGCCCGTTACGTCGGCGGTCGCTTCGGGCGAGTTCTCGGCGCGCGATACGAAGTCGCGCCATTGCTCGAACGCGCGCGTGTCGCAGCGTTCGGCGACGAATGCGTCGGCGACGAGCCCCTCGGTGACGATCACGTGCGCGAGTGCGTTGACGATCGCGACGTTGGTGCCCGGGCGCAGCTGCAGGTGATGCGTGGCCTTCACGTGCGGGCCGTCGACCACGTCGATGCGGCGCGGGTCGATCACGATCAGCTTCGCGCCCTCGCGGATGCGCCGCTTCATGCGCGAGCCGAACACCGGGTGCCCGTCGGTCGGGTTCGCGCCCATCACGACGATCACGTCGGACTGGCCGACCGACGCGAAGGTCTGTGTGCCGGCCGATTCGCCGAGCGTCGTCTTCAGGCCATAGCCGGTCGGCGAGTGGCACACGCGTGCGCAAGTGTCGACGTTGTTGTTGCCGAACGCGGCGCGCACGAGCTTCTGCACGAGGTAGGTTTCCTCGTTCGTGCAGCGCGACGACGTGATGCCGCCGATCGAATCGCGGCCGTACTTCTGCTGCAGCTTGCGGAACTGCGTCGCCGCGTAGGTGAGCGCCTCTTCCCAGCTGACTTCGCGCCACGGGTCGGTGATCTTCTCGCGGATCATCGGCTTCGTGATGCGGTCCTTGTGCGTCGCGTAGCCCCACGCGAAACGGCCCTTCACGCACGCGTGGCCTTCGTTCGCGAGGCCGTTCTTGTGCGGCGTCATGCGCACGACCTGCGTGCCCTTCATCTCGGCCTTGAACGAGCAGCCGACGCCGCAGTACGCGCAGGTCGTGACGACCGAATGCTCGGCCTGGCCGAACTGGACGACGGATTTTTCCTGCAAGGTGGCCGTCGGGCACGCGGCGACGCACGCGCCGCACGATACGCATTCCGATGCCATGAACGATTCGCCTTCGCTGGCGGCGACGCGCGATTCGAAACCGCGCGCGGCGATCGTCAGTGCGAACGTGCCCTGCGTTTCCTCGCATGCGCGCACGCAGCGGTTGCAGACGATGCACTTCGACGGATCGTACGTGAAGTACGGATTCGATTCGTCCTTCTGGTCGTGCAGGTGATTCGCGCCGTCGAAGCCGTAACGCACTTCGCGCAAGCCCACCACGCCCGCCATGTCCTGCAGTTCGCAGTCGCCGTTGGCGGGGCAGGTGAGGCAGTCGAGCGGATGGTCGGAGATGTACAGCTCCATCACGTTGCGGCGCAGCGACTGCAGCCGGTCCGACTGCGTACGCACCTTCATCCCGGCTTCGGCGGGCGTCGTGCACGATGCCGGATAGCCGCGCCGGCCTTCGATTTCGACCAGGCACAGACGGCACGAGCCGAACGGTTCGAGCGAATCGGTCGCGCAGAGCTTGGGCACGTTGACGCCGGCTTCGATCGCGGCGCGCATCACCGACGTGCCGGCCGGCACCGTGACCGGCTGGCCGTCGATTTCGAGCGTGACGTCGGTATCGGCATGCCGTTGCGGCGTGCCGTAGTCGGTTTCGTCGAACGGATCGCGCACGCGCGCCTCAGCGGCGCTCTTGCACGCGCATTGGCCCGAGCCGCAGCCGCCTTGGCGGACGTTGTTCGTGTCGAGGGACATGCAGGGCTCCTTCTGGGTCAGGCCGCAGCCTTGACCGGACCCGACGCGGCTTGCTTGCCGGCGGCGAGCCCGAAATCTTCGGGGAAATGGTCGAGCGCGGACAGCACCGGATACGGCGTCATCCCGCCCATCGCGCACAGCGAGCCGGCGAGCATCGTGTCGCACAGGTCGCGCAGCAGCGTGACCTGGCGCTCCGACGTGTCGCCTTCGCGAATCCGCGCGATCGTCTCGACGCCGCGCGTCGAGCCGATCCGGCAGGGCGTGCACTTGCCACACGATTCGATCGCGCAGAACTTCATCGCGTATTCGGCGAGCTCCGCGAGATTCGACGTGTCGTCGTGCAGCACGATGCCGCCGTGGCCGACCACCGCGCCGATCGCCGCGTACGCCTCGTAGTCGAGCGGCATGTCCCACTGGTGTTCGGGCAGGTAGGTGCCGAGCGGGCCGCCGACCTGGGCGGCGCGCGCGGGCCGGCCGCTGGCCGTGCCGCCGCCGTAGTCGAACAGCAGCTCGCGCAGCGTGACGCCGAACGCGAGCTCGACGAGGCCGCCGTGGCGGATGTTGCCCGCGAGCTGGAACGGCAGCGTGCCGCGCGAGCGGCCCATCCCGTAGTCGCGATAGAACGCGGCGCCGCGCGCGAAGATCACCGGCGCGGTCGCGAGCGTGATCACGTTGTTGATCACGGTCGGCTGGCCGAACAGGCCGGCGAGCGCCGGCAGCGGCGGCTTCGCGCGCACGACGCCGCGCTTGCCTTCGAGCGATTCGAGCAGCGCCGTTTCCTCGCCGCACACGTACGAACCGGCGCCCTTCGCGACGTGCAGGTCGAACGCATGCGCGGAGCCGAGCACGCGTTCGCCGAGCCAGCCGGCTTCGCGAGCGCGCTCGATCGCCGTTTCGAGTGCCGCGATCGCATGCGGGTATTCGCTGCGCACGTAGATGTAGCCGAGCGTCGCGCCCGTCGCGATGCCCGCGATGATCATCCCTTCGATCAGGCAGTACGGATCGCATTCCATGAGCAGGCGATCGGAGAACGTGCCCGAATCGCCTTCGTCCGCGTTGCAGACGATGTACTTCTGCGCGGCGCGCGCCTGCCGGACCGTGCGCCACTTGATGCCGGCCGGGAAGGCCGCGCCGCCGCGGCCGCGCAGCCCCGATTCGATCAGCAGCTCGCACGCGGCGTCGCCGTCGAGTGCGAGCGCGTTCTTCAGGCCGGCGAGGCCGTCATGCTTCAGGTAGTCGTCGATCGACAGCGGATCGGTCAGGCCGATGCGCGCGAACGTGAGGCGCTGCTGGCGCGCGAGATAGGGCAGCGCGTCGACGAGGCCGACGCCGCTCGGGTGCGTGCCGCCGTCGAGCCAGTTTGCATCGAACAGGGCGGGCACGTCGGCCGCCGACAGGTTCGCGTAGCCGACGCGCCCGGCGGCCGTGCCGACCTCGACGAGCGGCTCGAGCCACAGCAGCCCGCGCGAACCGTTGCGGATCAGTTCGATCGCGACGCCGCGCCGCTCGGCTTCCGCGACGATCGCGGCGGCGAGGGCGTCGGCGCCGAGCGCCAGCGCGGACGAATCGCGCGGAACGTAGATGCGGGTCGTCATGCGGCCTCCGGGGTGTGGGCGGCCGCGTCGGCGAGCAGGGCGTCGAACTTCTCCGGCGTGACCTTTGCGTGCAGTACGCCGTTGACCGTCATCGACGGCGATTGTGCGCACAGCCCGAGGCAGTAGACCGACTCGAGCGCGACGTCGCCCGGCGCGTGCGCGTCGGCGCCATCGCCGTGCGCGGCGTCGAACCGGCAACCCGTGCGCGCTTCCGCGTGTGCGGCCAGCGCTTCGCAGCCCATGCTGCGGCACGCCTCGGCGCGGCACATCTGGATCGTCACGCGCGCGGGCGGCGCGGTGCGGAAGTGGTGATAGTAGGTGAGCACGCCGTGCACTTCGGCACGCGACAGATTCAGCGCCTTCGCGAGCGGCGCGACGCAGCCTGCCGGTACGTAGCCGGCTTCGTCCTGGATCGCATGCAGGATCGCGACGAGCGAGCGGCCGGCGCGCGCATGACGCTCGACGAGCGCGTCGGGCGCGGGGGAATTCGGGGACATCGTTGTGCTCCTCCAAAGTCTCATATGTGCCCTTGATTCATATAGTGCACACCGGGACTTCGTCCTGATTGATTTTGAGCAACGATAAGCGGAAGATTTCGCAGTCGCAATAGGAAATCGGAGTACATAATTGATTCGAATCGAATGCGACGCGTATCTGACCGTACGCGACACGGAGGGCCGCACGGCGAGCCTGTCGGATGTCGCCCCGTTGCTGGAGCTCGTGGCCGATACGGGCAGCATTGCACAGGCCGCGCAGGCGAAAGGGCTGTCGTATCGGCACGCGTGGGGCATGCTGCGGGCGCTGGAGGCATGCGTCGGCGGCGAGTTGATCGAGACCGCGCGCGGCAAGGGATCGACATTGTCGGAGCTGGGGCAGGCGGTCGTCGACGCGCAGCGGCTCGCGCGCAGCCGTCTCGACGGGAACCTGCGCGCGCTGGCGGCCGAGGTGGCGAGCAACCTGAACCGGCGGCTCGCACAGCGCGACGGCGCCGTGCGCATCCATGCGTCGCACGGCTATGCGGTTGCGGCGCTCGTTTCCGCACTCGTCGATGCGCAGGCCGCCGTCGACATCAAGTATCGCGAGAGCGTCGAGGCCGTGCAGGCGCTCGCGCGCGGCGAATGCGAGCTGGCCGGCTTCCATCTGCCGCGCGGCGCGTTCCGCGAACGGTGCGCGCAGATCTACCGGCCGTGGCTCGACGACACGCGTCACGTGCTGATTCATCTGACGCGTCGCCAGCAGGGGCTGTTCGTGCCGCGCGGCAACCCGAAGCAGGTCGGCGGGCTGGCCGATCTCGCCCGCCACGACATCCGCTTCGTCAATCGGCAGCCGGGGTCGGGCACGCGCATGCTGCTCGATCTCGCGTTGCGCGCGATCGGCATCGATCCCGAGCGTATCGACGGCTACGCGTCGGCCGAGCTCACGCACTCGGCGATCGCCGCGTTCGTCGCGAGCGGGATGGCCGATCTCGGCTTCGGCGTCGAGCCGGCCGCCCGTCATTTCGGGCTCGATTTCATCCCGGTCGTCGACGAGGACTACTACTTCGCGTGCGAACGCGCGCAGCTCGACTCGCGGCCGCTCGCCGGCGTGCTCGCCTTGCTGCGCGATGCACGTTTCGTCGAGCGCGTCGCGCATCTCGACGGCTACGATCCGGCGGCGTGCGGGACGCTGGCCGGTGTCGCGGAGGGCTTCGCCGGTACGGTCGCGGCCGGTACGCCGGACGGCAACGCACGGTAACGGGAATGCACGCGAGCCGCGCTGCAGCAGCGAGGGATTTGCGCTACGCTTGCCGCTTGATCAACGTTCCAACAAGCACGCCGTTCAGGCGTCATCCCGCCATGAAACTTTCCGTTCCCTTCGCCGCGGCAGCGTTGACCGCAGGGCTTCTCGTCGCTGTTTCGCCGTTTGCGCTTGCGCAGAATTCCCCGGGCGTGCCTGGCGGCATCCTGAGCGAACAGTTCCGCCTGAACGAGCATCCGCAGATGCCGTTCGCGGCGTCTGCGCCGTCGCAGAAATACCAGAGCGGCAAGAAGTCGGCATTGCGCCGCAAGGGCGATATGGGGGATCCGAACGGCTGCAACCTGAAGTGCCCGCTGGACACTCAATAAACCAAGGCAGACGCGCCGGGTCGTCGTCGACGCGTCTGTGCGGCCGTGCCGCGCCGATGCCGCGCGATTCTTTTCGAGCCCCGCAGGGCATGCTGCCTTGCGGGGCTCGTGCTTTATGGCCGGTCGTAGTCCAGTGCGATCGTGCGATGCCGGATCGGGTGCCTGTCGGGATTCTAGGGTTAACCCGTAATCCAGGAAGGATGTCTTCCTGAAACCTGCCTTATTCTTAAGCATCCGCCTACATAAACTTCGGTTTGTCAGCGATGAACGGGTGTTCACCGCGAAATCAGACAAATCTGGAGGTAGGTCATCATGAAGTCGCTCGTTCAAGCCGTTGTCGTTGCTGCCGCTCTCGTTGCTCCGGTCGTTTCGTTTGCGCAGTCCGGCTCGGCACTCACCCGCGCACAGGTTCGCGCCGAACTGGTTCAGCTCCAGCAGGCCGGTTACAACACCGCCCGCGGCGAAGATCCGCACTATCCGGAAGCGATCCAGGCCGCAACCGCGCGTGTTGCAGAACAGCAGCGCAGCGCGTTGGCCCAGGCGCAAGGCGCCGACGCCAGCGGCTACGGCGCGCAGGTGCAGGGCGCATCGGCAGCGGGCTCGCGTGCGATCGGCGTGCGTCCGGCCAGCGCGGAAGAAATGAAGTCGCTGTATCGCGGCAGCTAAGCTGCGCATTGCCTGGCGGGGCCACGCGGCCGGTGCGACGATGCATCGCGTCCGGTCGCGGTGCCGGGCAGGGCGTCGTCCGCTGCGCTCGAGCGCAGCGCGGACGGCGCCGAACCTCCGTCACCTCCTGTCGCCGGCGTATCGGTGGCATTCCGCCTGGCCCGCCCGGGCCGGGCGCTTTTTCGGAGGGCGCGGGAGGTGGGCGCACTGGCAACAAAAAACCCCGCAGACTCGCGTCGTGCGGGGTTCGTGCGTCAAGCGCGGAATTTGGTGGAGGCGGCGGGAATCGAACCCGCGTCCAGAAGCGCTCCACGACTAGTTCTACATGTTTAGTTCAGTCATTTGATTTAACCGCAGCGACGCGGACGAACACGCTGCACTACGGCGATTCGCTAGGTTTTCGACCCTGGCGTCGCGACGCCGACAGGGCTTAACTGACGTAAATGACCTCTGGCGGTATTGCTACCGGTCTTGCGACACTAGCCCGTCAGTGAACTAGGCAGAGGACGGCGGCCGTTAGGCTGCCAGTGCGAACGTATCGTCGTTTGCAGTTACGATTTTCCCATTGATTAACGAGGTGACGGGTCCTCGACATGCCCTAGCCGCTTCACAACCCCTGTCGAAACCAGGTCGCCCCCGCGGATAAGATCAAACATTATAGCCCAACATCGCGCAACAGTTCGCGCAGTTCCTGCGTCGAGCCGACGAGATGCTGCGCGTGCCAGTCGGCCGGCGCGGCGCCGTCGCCGCAGTAGCCATAGGCAGCCGCGACGGTTGCCATCCCTGCCGCGCTGCCGGCCTGGATGTCGCGAAGATCGTCGCCGACATAGACGATGCGCTCGGGCGCGAGCGTCATCTGTCCGGCCGCGTGCAGCAGCGGGGCCGGATGCGGTTTCGAGTGCGGCGTTGTGTCGCCCCCGACGATGCAGGCCGCGCGCGGCGCAAGGCCGAGCAGGTCGGCGAGCGGCGCGGTGAGGCGCATCGCCTTGTTCGTGACGATGCCCCAGCGCACGCCGCGCGCATCGAGTTCGTCGAGCACGTCGCCGATGCCGGGGAACAGCACGGTGTGCACGCAGATGTCCGTCGCGTAATTGGTCAGGAACTCGTCGCGCATCGCTTCGTAGCCGGCCGATTGCGGGCCGATGCCGAATGCGCCGCCGAGCAGGCCGCGCGCGCCGGCCGATGCCAGCGGCCGCAGCACGTCGAGCGACGTTTCGGGCAGGCCGCGCACGCGCTGCATCTTGTTGACGGCGGCGGCGAGATCGGGCGCCGTGTCGGCGAGCGTGCCGTCGAGGTCGAACAGCACGGCATCGCAGTGCAGCAGGCGCGGCTCGTCGAGTGCGGGCCGCCCGGTCGAAAGGGAAGTCGTCATGCCGGTCGGAAGGTCACGCGCCGCGGCGGCACGCGACGAGATAGTTGATGTCGGTATCGTTCGACAGCGCGAAGCGCTTGCCGATCGGGTGATAGGTAATGCCCTTGATCTCCACGATATGCAGATCGGTCCCGCGCACGAAGCTCGCCAGTTCCGACGGGCGGATGAAGCGCGCGTAGTCGTGGGTGCCCTTCGGCAGCATCTGCGCGATGTACTCCGCACCGATCACTGCGAACAGGTAGGACTTCAGGTTGCGGTTCAGCGTGGAGAAGAACACCCAGCCGCCCGGCTTCACGAGCGTCGCGCACGCGGCGACGACGCCGGCCGGCGACGGGACGTGCTCGAGCATTTCCATGCACGTGACGACGTCATAGGTGCCCGGCTCGCGTTCGGCAATCGCTTCGGCGGCGATCGCCTCGTAATCGACCGTGATGCCGCTTTCGAGGCTGTGCAGGTCGGCCACGCCGAGTGCTTCGGTCGACAGGTCGATGCCTTTCACCTGCGCGCCGAGTCCGGCCATCGATTCGGACAGGATGCCGCCGCCGCAGCCGATATCGAGCGCGCGCTTGCCGGCGAGGTGCGCATGCGAATCGATCCAGCCGAGCCGGACCGGGTTCAGGTCGTGCAGGGGCTTGAATTCGGCGTTCGGATCCCACCACCGATGGGCGAGGTCGCTGAATTTCTGGAGTTCGTGCGGATCGGCGTTGGTCATGTCGGCAAACGGGCTACGGAAGGAGGGCGATGCGTCGGTACGTCAGCCCCGAGTATATAAGGGGGCGCACAACGAGGCCAGCGAGCGCCTGGGCGGGCGTCAAAGAAAAAGCCCCGCCGGAGCGGGGCTTTGAAGCAGTCGAAAACCGCGGCTTACTGTGCCGGAACGGTCGTCTTCTGGACTTCTTGCGTACCGACCACTTCGACTTCCACGCGGCGGTCCGGTGCGAGGCAGGCGATCAGTTGCTTGCGGTTCTTCTGGTTGCAGCCCGTCGTGACCGGGTTGCGCTTGCCCTTGCCTTCCGTGTAGATCTTGTTGGCCGGGACACCCTTGCTGACCAGGTACGACTTGACGGCTTGCGCACGGCGCAGCGACAGGCGGTCGTTGTACTTGTCCGAACCGATGCGGTCCGTGTAGCCCGTAGCGACGACCACTTCCGTGTTCATGCCCTGGATCTTCGAAGCCAGTTCGTCCAGCTTTTGCTTGCCCAGCGGCTTGAGCGTTGCCTTGTCGAAGTCGAACAGTGCGTCGGCTTGATACGTGATCTTCTGGCTCGTGATTGCCGGAGCAACCGGTGCGACCGGAGCCGGTGCCGGTGCCTGGGCGACCAGTGCGCCATCGCACTTCGCGTTGGCGGTGGCCGGCGTCCAGAACGCGTCACGCCAGCAGAGCTCGTTCGTGCCGTTCATCCACACCCATTCGCCCGTGCCGTTCACCCAGTTGTCGTTGACGGCTTGACGCGACGCCGGCACCGACTGTGCCGAAGCGGATGCAGCCATAACTGCGGTAGCTGCAATGAACGCGAGCTTTGAAAGTTTATTCATATTTCTCCTCTCGAAATTGAGATTACCGCAGGTTTACTGCGAGCCTGTTGACGGTGACAAGTCATACATTGCTCGAAGTATAACATTGGTGCGGCACAAAAAACGCGGCACCGCTCTGTGTAGACTTCGAGCAGCGTCTAACTTTCAGTGCGTTGGCATTTTGCCATATCGTTCCCTTCCTACGAAAAAAAATCCTCCCCACCCTAAGATCGCTTCAACTTTGTGGTGCATGCGCAACACCGGCCTGCCGTAACTTTTAGAGATTGTCAAGAGTGGGTCCGCGAAATTGCGCGAAAGGCCGCAAATGTTTACCCGCGTGCGCGACTCGGATCCGCGCGGCCCCCGAGCCGCCTGAAGGGGCGCGATCGCGGCCGGTTCGCGGTGCCGCTGCCGTGGTCGCGATTTTTGCTGTTTACATATAGAGGGGGTGGCGAATCGGCGGCTGATGGGCGCATGTTAGAATCTCGCGTTGCGTTGCGCATGCAGCGCCCACGCGAAAGGCGTTCGCCGTCTTCGCTCCGAAACGATACGGATACATGGATCAATTCGCCAAAGAGACCCTGCCCACCTCCCTAGAGGAGGAAATGCGCCGTTCGTATCTCGATTACGCGATGAGCGTGATCGTCGGACGTGCCCTTCCGGATGTCCGCGATGGCCTGAAACCCGTGCACCGGCGCGTATTGTTCGCGATGCACGAACTGAACAACGACTGGAACCGCGCGTACAAGAAATCGGCGCGTATCGTCGGTGACGTGATCGGTAAGTATCACCCTCACGGCGATACCGCGGTGTACGACACGATCGTGCGGATGGCGCAGGACTTCTCGCTGCGCTACATGCTGATCGACGGGCAGGGCAACTTCGGCTCGATCGACGGCGACAACGCCGCGGCGATGCGTTACACCGAAATTCGCATGGCGAAGATCGGTCACGAGCTGCTCGCCGACATCGACAAGGAAACGGTCGACTTCGAGCCGAACTACGACGGCAACGAGATGCAGCCGTCGGTCCTGCCGTCGCGCATCCCGAACCTGCTGATCAACGGCTCGTCGGGCATTGCGGTCGGCATGGCGACCAACATCCCGCCGCACAACCTGAACGAAGTCGTCGACGCGTGCCAGCACCTGCTGGGCAACCCGGAAGCGACGATCGACGAGCTGATCGAGATCATCCCGGCGCCGGACTTCCCGACGGCCGGCATCATCTACGGCGTCGCCGGCGTGCGCGACGGCTACCGCACCGGGCGCGGCCGCGTCGTGATGCGCGCGGCCACGCACTTCGAGGAGATCGACCGCGGCCAGCGGATGGCGATCATCGTCGACGAGCTGCCGTACCAGGTGAACAAGCGCTCGCTGCTCGAGCGCATTGCCGAGCTCGTCAACGAGAAGAAGCTCGAGGGCATCTCCGACATCCGCGACGAGTCCGACAAGAGCGGCATGCGCGTCGTGATCGAGCTGAAGCGCGGCGAAGTGCCCGAAGTGGTGCTGAACAACCTGTACAAGGCGACGCAGCTGCAGGACACGTTCGGCATGAACATGGTCGCGCTGGTCGACGGCCAGCCGAAGCTGCTGAACCTGAAGGAAATCCTGCAGTGCTTCCTGTCGCATCGACGCGAAGTGCTGACGCGCCGCACGATCTACGAACTGCGCAAGGCCCGCGAACGCGGCCACGTGCTCGAAGGTCTCGCGGTCGCGCTCGCGAACATCGACGAGTTCATCGCGATCATCAAGGCCGCGCCGACGCCGCCGATCGCGAAGCAGGAACTGATGGCGAAGCCGTGGGATTCGTCGCTCGTGCGCGAGATGCTGACGCGCGCCGAGACCGAGAACGCATCCGCGGGCGGCCGCTCCGCGTACCGTCCGGAAGGCCTGAACCCGGCGTTCGGGATGCAGACCGACGGGCTGTACCGTCTGTCCGACACGCAGGCGCAGGAAATCCTGCAGATGCGTCTGCAGCGCCTGACCGGTCTCGAGCAGGACAAGATCATCGGCGAGTACCGCGAAGTGATGGCGCAGATCGCCGACCTGCTGGACATCCTCGCGCGCCCGGAGCGGATCACGACGATGATCGGCGAAGAGCTGACGTCGGTGAAGGCCGAATTCGGCGACGCGCGCCGCTCGAAGATCGAGCTGAACGCGACCGAGCTGAATACCGAAGACCTGATCACGCCGCAGGACATGGTCGTCACGATGTCGCACGCGGGCTACGTGAAGTCGCAGCCGCTGTCCGAGTATCGCGCGCAGAAGCGCGGCGGTCGCGGCAAGCAGGCGACGCAGATGAAGGAAGACGACTGGATCGAGACGCTGTTCATCGCGAACACGCACGACTACATCCTGTGCTTCTCGAACCGCGGCCGCGTGTACTGGGTCAAGGTCTATGAAGTGCCGCAAGGCTCGCGCAACTCGCGCGGCCGTCCGATCGTCAACATGTTCCCGCTGCAGGAAGGCGAGAAGATCAACGTCGTGCTGCCGGTCAAGGAGTTCTCGGCCGACAAGTTCGTGTTCATGGCGACGTCGCTCGGCACCGTGAAGAAGACGCCGCTCGAAGCATTCAGCCGCCCGATGAAGAAGGGCATCATCGCGGTCGGCCTCGACGAGGGCGATTACCTGATCGGCGCGTCGATCACCGACGGCGCGCACGACGTGATGCTGTTCTCTGACGCAGGCAAGGCCGTGCGCTTCGACGAGAACGACGTGCGCCCGATGGGCCGGGAAGCGCGCGGCGTGCGCGGCATGCAGCTCGAGGACGGGCAGCAGGTCATCGCGCTGCTGGTTGCCGGCAGCGAGGAGCAGACCGTGCTCACCGCGACCGAAAACGGCTACGGCAAGCGCACGCCGATCACCGAGTACACGCGTCACGGCCGCGGCACGAAGGGGATGATCGCGATCCAGACGTCCGAGCGCAACGGCAAGGTCGTCGCCGCGACGCTCGTCGACGCCGAGGATCAGATCATGCTGATCACGACCGCCGGCGTGTTGATCCGGACGCGTGTGTCCGAGATTCGCGAAATGGGGCGCGCCACGCAAGGTGTTACACTCATCAGTCTCGATGAGGGTACCAAGCTCTCCGGCCTGCAGCAGATCGCGGAAGCCGAAGAGGGCGATGGCGAGGCCGACGAGGCGTCGGACGGCGAAGCCTGAAGAACGGATGAGACTCGAGCCGCCGCGGGCGAAAAGCGCCGCGGTCGGCGAGCAACCATTCATATTTCCAAAAGGGAGTGATGATGCAAAAGCAATTCAAGCAACTGGTTCTGCTGGCTGCACTGGTGCCGACGTTCGCGATGGCGCAAGCGCTGTCGAATTCCGCACCGGCTGCGACCGCGGCAGCTGCGCCGATCGACGCCGACAAGAAGGCAGCGATCAAGGATCTGCTCGACGCGATCGACGCGCCGAAGCTCGTGTCGGCTATCGGCAACAGCGCCGAGATGCAGGCAAAGCAGCTCGTGCCGGCGATCCTGTCGGACGCGCTGTCGGAAAACAAGTCGCTGAACGACAAGCAGAAGCAAGCTGCCGTGCCGACGCTGCAGAAGAACGCAGTGCCGAAGCTGGTTGACGGCGCGGGCAAGGTGTTCGGCTCGCAGCAGTTCCAGAACGATGCGATGTCGGCTCAGTACGACGCCTATGCGAAGTACTACAGCACGTCGGAGATCAAGGATCTGACGACGTTCTACAAGAGCCCGACGGGCCGCAAGTTCATCCAGGTTCAGGATCAGGTCGGCCGCGACGTGGTCAACGGCCTGATGCAGAAGTACATGCCGCAAGCGATCCAGGCGACGCGCGCGCAGGCTGACAAGGAAGTCGCGGCAGTCAAGCCGGGCAAGTAAGCCGTCCGGGCACGCCGCCCGGCCGTTCGGCCGGGTTTGGCGGGAGCCTGATGACAGTGCGATAATGGCCGTTTGCGCGCGAGCGCAAGCGGCCATTTCTTTTCAGGCGCGGTTCTTTCTGCCGGCGGCAAGCCGGTCGCAAGCCGGTCGCGTCCCTCCCGAGGTTTTCACGATGCGCGTCTTTAATTTCTCCGCCGGTCCTGCGGCGCTCCCCGAGGAAGTGCTGCGGCAGGCCGCCGACGAAATGCTCGACTGGCACGGCAGCGGCATGAGCGTGATGGAGATGAGCCATCGCGGCAAGGAATTCATGTCGATCCACGAGGCGGCGCTGACCGACCTGCGCGAACTGCTCGATGTGCCGGCCAGCCACCGGATCCTGTTCCTGCAGGGCGGCGGCATCGGTGCGAACGCGACCGTGCCGATGAACCTGCTCGGCTCGCGCAAGACCGCCGACTTCGTCGTGACGGGCTCGTGGTCGCAGAAGTCGTTCAACGAAGCGAAGAAATACGGCACGCCGCATCTGGCCGCCTCCGGCAAGACGGCCGACGGTTTCACGCGCGCGCCTGCCCGTGCCGAGTGGCAGCTGTCGGACGATCCGGCCTACGTGCATCTGTGCACGAACGAGACGATCGACGGCGTCGAGACGTTCGAGATTCCCGACATCGGCGACGTGCCGCTCGTCGCCGATGTCTCGTCGCACATCCTGTCGCGCCCGATGGACGTCGCGAAGTACGGCGTGCTGTTCGGCGGCGCGCAGAAGAACATCGGGATAGCCGGCGTGACGGTCGTGATCGTGCGCGAGGATCTGCTCGATCGCGCGCTGTCGATCTGCCCGTCCGCATTCGAATGGAAAACCGTCGCCGAGAACAACTCGCTGTACAACACGCCGCCCACCTATGCGATCTACGTCGCGGGCCTCGTGTTCCAGTGGCTGAAGCGGCAGGGCGGCCTCGAGGCGATCGAGGCCCGCAATATCGAGAAGGCGAAGCTGCTCTACGACACGATCGATGCGAGCAGCTTCTATCTGAACAAGGTCGAGCCGGCGGCGCGTTCGCGGATGAACGTGCCCTTTTTCCTGGCCGACGAAACGCGCAATGAAGACTTCCTTGCCGGCGCAAAGGCGCGCGGGTTGCTGCAGCTGAAGGGCCACAAGTCCGTCGGCGGCATGCGGGCGTCGATCTACAACGCGGTGCCGCTCGAGGGCGTGAAAGCGCTCGTCGAGTACATGAAGGACTTCGAACGGCGCGGCGCCTGAGCGCGGCGCTGTTCAAACAGCACGGCAACTACGCATGGACGACGAACTGAATTCCCGCCTGAAACCGCTGCGCGACCGCATCGATGCGATCGACGCGCAGCTGATCGCGCTCCTGAACCAGCGCGCCGCAGTGGCGCTCGAGGTGGGCGAGGTCAAGAAGCATTTCAATGCGCCGGTGTTCCGGCCGGAACGCGAGCTGCAGGTGATCGCGCGCCTGCAGGACATGAGCGCGGGGCCGCTCGCGAGCGAGCACATCAGCGCCATCTGGCGCGAGATCATGGCCGCGAGCCGCGCGCTCGAGCAGACGATCCACGTCGCGTTCCTCGGGCCGGTCGGCACGTACAGCGAACAGGCGATGTTCGAGTATTTCGGCCAGTCGATCGAAGGGCTGCCGTGTCCGTCGATCGACGAGGTGTTCCGCTCGGTCGAGGCGGGCGCGTCCGCATTCGGCATCGCGCCGGTCGAGAATTCGACCGAAGGCGCGGTGTCGCGCACGCTCGACCTGCTGCTGCAGACGCAGTTGCTGATCAGCGGCGAACTCGCGCTGCCGATCCATCACAACCTGCTCACGCAGAGCGGCACGCTCGACGGCGTGAAGCGCGTCTGCGCGCATGCGCAGGCACTCGCGCAATGCCAGCAGTGGCTCGCCGCGAACGCACCGCAACTCGAGCGGCAAGCAGTGTCGAGCAACGCGGAGGCCGCGCGTCTCGCGGCGGCCGACCCGAGCGTCGCGGCGATCGCGGGCGACCGCGCGGCCGCGCACTACGGGCTGCAGATCGCGTTCTCGCTGATTCAGGACGATCCGCACAACCGCACGCGCTTCGTGATCATCGGCAAGCAGCCGGCCGGACCGAGCGGTCACGACCAGACCTCGCTGATCGTGTCGGTGAAGAACGAGCCGGGCGCGGTGTTCAAGCTGCTCGAACCGCTCGCGCGGCACGGGGTGTCGATGACCCGCTTCGAATCGCGCCCGGCGCGCGTCGGCACGTGGGAGTATTACTTCTACATCGACATCGAAGGGCACCGGGACGAGCCAGCCGTGGCCGCCGCGCTCGCGGAGCTCGGCCAGAAGGCCGCGTTCCTGAAGGTACTCGGTTCGTATCCGCGCGCGCGCTGACGCGCAGCGGCCCGTCGCCTGCACCGCGCAGGCGGCGCGGCGAAGCGGGCAGGGCAGGCCGGGCGGCGCTGCCCAAGGCGGGCTCGGGCGGTATCCGGTGCAGGTCGTGCCGGGTGCGGGCCCGTTGCCCGGAATCTGGACTTCCGCGCGCGGGGCATCGTTCCGCGCGCGTCACTTGGCTCTTGTCGTGTCAGGCTTTGCATTCAACAAACTGGTCATCTTCGGCGTCGGCCTGATCGGCGGATCGCTGGCGCGCGCGCTGCGCGAGCGCGCACCGGGCGGCGCGGGCGAAGTCGTCGGCGTCGGCCGTTCCCGTGCGTCGGTCGAGCGCGCGCTCGCGCTCGGCGTGATCGATCGCGCGGCGGCGCTCGACGACGATGCGCAACTGCGCGACGCGCTTGCCGGCGCCGATCTCGTGCTGCTGGCCGCGCCCGTCGCGCAAACGGGCCCGTTGCTCGCGCGCATCGCGCCGTGGCTCGAGGCCGCGACGCTCGTCACCGACGCGGGCAGCACCAAGTCCGATGTCGTCGCGGCGGCGCGCGAGGTGCTCGGTGCGCGGATCGCGCAATTCGTGCCGGGCCACCCGATCGCCGGGCGCGAGTCGAGCGGTGTCGAGGCCGCGCTGCCGGATCTGTACGTCGGCCGCAACGTCGTGCTGTGCCCGCTGCCGGAGAACGCACCCGACGCGGTCGCGCGGATCGACGCGATGTGGCGGGCGACCGGCGCCGACGTGCGCACGATGAGCACGGCGCAGCACGATCGCGTGTTCGCGTCGATCAGCCATCTGCCGCACGTGCTGTCGTTCGCGCTCGTCGAGCAGATCCTCGGCGAGACGGATGCCGAACTGAAATTCTCGTATGCGGCGGGCGGCTTCCGCGACTTCACGCGGATCGCGGCGTCGAGCCCGGAAATGTGGCGCGACGTGTGTGTCGCGAATCGCGCGGCGCTGCTCGACGAGCTCGACGGCTACACGCGCGTGCTCGCCCGGCTGCGTGCGGCGATCGACGCCGGCGACGGCGCGGCGCTCGAAGCCGTGTTCACGCGCTCGCGCGCGGCCCGCAAGGCATGGCAGGAACGCGGCGCTCAGCCCGCTGCCGAACCGGTCAAGAAATAACAGGAAACAGGACGATTCCCATGGACTATCTCGATCTCGGCCCGTATTCCAGTGCGTCGGGCACCGTGCGCCTGCCCGGCTCGAAGAGCATCTCGAACCGTGTGCTGCTGCTTGCGGCGCTTGCCGAAGGCGATACGACGATCACCAACCTGCTGGATTCCGACGACACCCGCGTGATGCTCGATGCACTCGGCAAGCTCGGCGTGAAGCTCGCGCGCGAGGGCGACACCTGTGTCGTCACCGGCACGCGCGGCGCGTTCACCGCGAAGACCGCCGACCTGTTCCTCGGCAACGCGGGCACCGCGGTGCGACCGTTGACGGCGGCGCTCGCGGTCAATGGCGGCGACTATCGCGTGCATGGCGTGCCGCGCATGCACGAGCGGCCGATCGGCGATCTCGTCGACGGCCTGCGGCAGATCGGCGCGCAGATCGACTACGAGCAGAACGACGGTTTTCCGCCGCTTCGGATCAAGCCTGCGGCGATCGCGGTCGACGCGCCGATCCGCGTGCGCGGCGACGTGTCGAGCCAGTTTCTCACCGCGCTGCTGATGACGCTGCCGCTCGTGAAGGCGAAGGACGGCAGGATCGTCGTCGAAGTCGACGGCGAACTGATCTCGAAGCCGTACATCGACATCACGATCCGGCTGATGGAGCGCTTCGGCGTGACCATCGAGCGCGACGGCTGGCAGCGCTTCGTCGTGCCGGCCGGCGTCCGCTACCGTTCGCCGGGGCGCATCATGGTCGAGGGCGATGCGTCGTCGGCCTCGTATTTCCTCGCGGCCGGCGCGCTCGGCGGCGGCCCGCTGCGCGTCGAGGGCGTAGGGCGCGCGAGCATCCAGGGCGACGTCGGCTTTGCGAATGCGCTGATGCAGATGGGCGCGAACGTATCGATGGGCGACGACTGGATCGAGGTGCGCGGCATCGGCCACGACCATGGCAAGCTCGAGCCGATCGACATGGACTTCAACCTGATTCCTGACGCGGCGATGACCATCGCGGTCGCGGCGCTGTTCGCGAGCGGCACGAGCACGCTGCGCAACATCGCGAGCTGGCGCGTGAAGGAAACCGACCGCATCGCCGCGATGGCGACCGAGTTGCGCAAGGTCGGCGCAATCGTCGAGGAAGGCCCCGACTATCTGGTCGTCACGCCGCCGCAACAACTCACGCCGAACGCCGCGATCGACACGTACGACGATCACCGGATGGCGATGTGCTTCTCGCTCGTCAGTCTGGGCGGCGTGCCCGTGCGAATCAACGATCCGAAGTGCGTCGGCAAGACGTTCCCCGACTATTTCGACCGCTTCGCCGCGCTCGCCAAGGCCTGACCCACCGTACCGATGAAATCCACCCGACCCTTTCACCCGACCCCCGTCATCACGATCGACGGTCCGACCGCTTCCGGCAAGGGGACCGTCGCCGCGCTCGTCGCCGCGCATCTCGGCTTCCACCTGCTCGACAGCGGCGCGCTGTACCGACTCGCCGCGCTCGCGAGCGTACGCTACGGCATCGCGGCGGAGGACATCGACGCGCTCGTGAAGCTGATCGACGATCTTCACATCACGTTCCGCGAGGGCTGCGCGCAGCTCGACGGCGTCGACGTGTCGAACGACATCCGCGCCGAAGCGGTCGGCAACCGCGCGTCGGCGATTGCCGTGCACGGGCCGGTGCGTACCGCGCTGGTCGCGCGCCAGCGCGCATTCCGCAAGACGCCGGGCCTCGTCGCCGACGGGCGCGACATGGGCACCGTGATCTTCCCGGACGCCGTGCTGAAGGTGTTTCTGACGGCCAGCGCCGAGGCGCGCGCGGCCAGACGGCATAAGCAATTGATGCAAAAAGGTTTTTCTGCTAACATAGATGACTTGCTCCGGGATCTTCGTGAACGTGACGCGCGCGACAGCAATCGCGCCGCCGCGCCGCTGAGGCCCGCGGCAGATGCCAAGCTGCTCGATACGTCGGCGCTTTCGGTCGATGAAGCGGTCGACCAGGTGCTGCAGTGGTACCGGGCGCTCGGCCAGCCCGCCTGAGAAGGCGGGCGGCAGTAGGTGCTTCGCGCGGGCAGCGCGGAGCGTGTTTCGAACCCTTAACCCCGTATGGACCTCGATCTGGCCCTTTCAGCCTGCCATTCCGGCCGGCGTGGCACAGCGAGCCATGCACAATCAGATTTTTATGTCCGACCTGCAAACCTCCACCCCGAATACCGAATCCTTTGCGGCTCTGTTCGAAGAGTCGCTGACCCGTCAAGACATGCGCGCCGGCGAAGTGATTTCCGCCGAAGTCGTGCGCGTCGACCACAACTTCGTGGTCGTCAATGCAGGCCTGAAGTCCGAGGCTTACATTCCGATCGAGGAATTCCTGAACGATCAGGGCGAGGTTGAGGTGCAGTCGGGCGATTTCGTGTCCGTCGCGATCGACGCACTCGAAAACGGCTACGGCGACACGATCCTGTCGCGCGACAAGGCGAAGCGCCTTGCATCGTGGCTGTCGCTGGAAAAGGCCCTCGACAACAACGAACTCGTCACCGGCACGATCACCGGCAAGGTGAAGGGCGGCATGACCGTGATGGTCAACGGCATCCGCGCGTTCCTGCCGGGTTCGCTGGTCGACACGCGTCCGGTCAAGGACACGACCCCGTACGAAGGCAAGACGCTCGAGTTCCGCGTGATCAAGCTCGATCGCAAGCGTAACAACGTCGTGCTGTCGCGTCGTGCAGTGATCGAAGCAACGCAAGGCGAAGAGCGCGCGAAGCTGCTCGAGACGCTGAAGGAAGGCGCGATCGTCAACGGCGTGGTCAAGAACATCACCGACTACGGCGCGTTCGTCGACCTCGGCGGCATCGACGGCCTGCTGCACATCACCGACATCGCATGGCGTCGCGTGCGTCACCCGAGCGAAGTCCTGTCGGTTGGCCAGGAAGTCACCGCGAAGATCCTCAAGTTCGACCAAGAGAAGAACCGCGTCTCGCTGGGCATCAAGCAACTGGGCGACGATCCGTGGGAAGGCATCTCGCGCCGTTACCCGTCGGGCACGCGCCTGTTCGGCAAGGTCACGAACATCACCGACTACGGCGCATTCGTCGAAGTGGAATCGGGCATCGAAGGCCTCGTCCACGTGTCGGAAATGGACTGGACCAACAAGAACGTTGCACCGTCGAAGGTTGTCCAGCTGGGCGACGAAGTCGAAGTCATGGTCCTCGAGATCGACGAAGACCGTCGTCGTATCAGCCTCGGCATGAAGCAGTGCAAGCCGAATCCGTGGGATGACTTCAGCCGCAACTTCAAGAAGGGCGACAAGATCACGGGCGCAATCAAGTCGATCACCGACTTCGGCGTGTTCATCGGTCTGCCGGGCGGCATCGACGGCCTGGTCCACCTGTCGGACCTGTCGTGGAGCGAAGCCGGCGAAGAAGCCGTTCGCAAGTACAAGAAGGGCGACGAAGTCGAAGCGATCGTGCTCGGTATCGACGTCGAGAAGGAGCGTATTTCGCTCGGCATCAAGCAGCTCGAAGGCGACCCGTTCAGCAACTACGTTGCAATGAACGACAAGGGTTCGATCGTCGACGGCGTGGTGAAGTCGGTCGATGCGAAGGGCGCTGTCATCACGCTGACGGGCGACATCGAAGGCTACCTGCGTGCATCGGAAATCTCGCAGGATCGCGTCGAAGACGCACGCAACGTGCTGAAGGAAGGCGACAAGGTCAACGCGATGGTGATCAACATCGATCGCAAGTCGCGTGGCATCAACCTGTCGATCAAGGCGAAGGATTCGGCTGAACAACAGGAAGCGATCCGCGGCCTGCAGTCGGACACCAGCGCTGCTGCGACCGGTACGACCAACCTCGGCGCGCTGCTGAAGGCGAAGCTCGACGGCCAGAACCAGTAAGCCTCACGAGGTCTGCTGAAGTATGACCAAATCCGAGTTGGTCGCGCAGCTGGCACTGCGATTTCCGCAACTTGTCCTCAAGGATGCGGATTTCGCGGTGAAAACGATGCTCGATGCGATGTCCGACGCCCTGGCGAAAGGGCATCGCATCGAAATTCGGGGTTTCGGCAGCTTCGGCCTCAACCGTCGCCCGGCGCGCGTCGGACGCAACCCGAAGTCGGGGGAGAAAGTGCAGGTGCCCGAGAAATTCGTGCCTCACTTCAAGCCCGGCAAGGAATTGCGTGAACGCGTCGACGGCCGCGCCGGCGAGCCGCTGAAAGCTGATGATCCGGACGACGAACGTTGAACGTCGTTCGGCTTGCCCGGAATCCGTCCGGCGAAGGCTGAAGAAAAAAGCGCCCCTTGCGGGCGCTTTTTTCATTTCCGGCTGCCGTGCGGCAATGCGCATCCGCAGGATGTGCGGTGACGCGGAAACGCTTCCTTTACAATACGGGTCGATTCGGCGCCGCGAAGGGGAGTCGCGCGCCGCGGCAAACCTCAACAAAGAGAGGGCTACATGAAGTTTATCGTCTGGCTGATCCGGGTATTGGTGTTCGTGCTGCTGCTGGTGCTCGCACTGGCCAATACGCAAACCGCGACGCTGAATTTCGTTGCCGGCTACGCATGGCAAGCGCCGCTGATCCTGATCGGCCTCGCGTTCTTCGTCGTCGGGCTGCTGGCCGGCCTGCTGTCGGCACTGCCGGCGATGTTCCGCCTGCGCCTCGAGAACGGGCGCCTGAAGCGCGATCTGCGTGCGGCGCGCGAAACCCCGGCCATCGTCGACCAGCCGCCGATGCCGCCCGTCATTTAACACGGACGCCGCGCGACTCCCGCGCGGTTTTCGTCTCTGCTTCGATATTTCGCATGGATCTGGATTTCTGGTGGTTGCTCGCGATTCCGGTGGCGTTCGCGCTCGGCTGGGCGGCGTCACGCTATGACCTGAAGAACCTCCTGTCGGAGAGCGCCAACCTGCCGCGATCGTATTTCCGCGGCCTGAACTTTCTGTTGAACGAACAACCGGACAAGGCGATCGACGCGTTCATCGAGGTCGCGAAACTCGACCCCGAGACGGTCGAGCTGCACTTCGCGCTCGGCAACCTGTTCCGCCGTCGCGGCGAAACGGACCGTGCGATCCGCGTGCACCAGAATCTGCTGAGCCGCACGGACCTGCCGGTCAACGAGCGCGACCATGCGCTGTACGAACTCGGCCAGGATTTCCTGAAGGCCGGCCTGCTCGATCGTGCCGAGGAGGCCTTCCACCGGCTCGCCGACGGCGACTACGCGCTGGGCGCGCAGCGGGCGCTGCTGACGATCTACGAGATCGAGAAGGACTGGAACAAGTCGATCGACACCGCGAAGCGCATCGAATCGATGAGCGACAAGCCGCTCGGCACCGAAATAGCGCAGTTCCACTGCGAACTCGCGCAGGACGCGCTGCAACGCAAGAACGCCACTGCCGCGGCCGACCAGTTGAAGCTCGCGCTTGCCGCGAACCCGCAGAACGTCCGCGCGACGATCCTGTCCGGTGATGCCGCGCAGGCGGCGGGCGATCACGCGGCCGCGATCGAGCACTGGAAGCGCGTCGAGGCGCAAAATCCCGCTTATCTGCCGCTCGTCGCCGACAAGCTGATGAAGGCCTATGTCGCGCTCGACAAGCCGGTCGAGGGCGCCGAGCTGCTGATGGGCTACGTCGATCGCTATCCGTCGAACGACCTGCTCGATACTGCGTATCAGCACATCGCCGGGTTGCGCGGCCAGGACGCGGCGCATACGCTCGCGCGCACGCAGATGGAGAAGTCGCCGAACCTGTCGGGCATGCTGCACCTACTCGATGCGCAGATCGCGGCCGCCGACGAGCCGCGCCGTAAGGAACTTGAAATGATGCGCGCGCTGATCAAGCAGCGCACCAAAAATCTGCCACGCTATACGTGCCAGAATTGCGGTTTCCGGGCACGACTCTTCTACTGGCAGTGCCCCGGATGCAGCGGCTGGGAAACCTATGCGCCGCGCCGCGTCGAACCTGCGATGCCGGGTTGATCCCGGGGCGCGGCGCCGACGCACTGCGGTTCCCGCCGGGTCCGGCCCGGCGGGCAAGTTAGTCAATTACCGGGACGTACCGGAACATCTATGAAAATCACCATCATCGGCACCGGCTATGTCGGTCTTGTCACAGGCTCCTGCCTCGCCGAGATCGGCCACGACGTCTTCTGTCTGGATGTCGATCCGCGCAAGATCGAGATCCTGAACAACGGCGGGATGCCGATTCACGAACCGGGCCTGCTGGACATCATCGCGCGCAATCGCGCGGCAGGGCGTCTGCGCTTCTCGACGGACATCGAGGCGAGCGTCGCGCACGGCGAGATCCAGTTCATCGCCGTCGGCACGCCGCCCGACGAGGACGGTTCGGCCGACCTGCAATACGTGCTCGAGGCCGCGCGCAACATCGGTCGTTACATGACCGGTTTCAAGGTGATCGTCGACAAGTCGACGGTGCCGGTCGGCACCGCGCAGCGCGTGCGCGCGGTGGTCGACGAGGCGCTCGGCGCCCGCGGGCTCGCGGGCAGCGTCGCGCACCGTTTCTCGGTCGTATCGAATCCGGAATTCCTGAAGGAAGGCGCGGCAGTCGAGGACTTCATGCGCCCGGACCGGATCGTCATCGGCGTCGACGACGACGAGACGGGCACGGTGGCGCGCGAGAGGATGAAGAAGCTGTACGCGCCGTTCAACCGCAATCACGAGCGCACGATCTACATGGACGTGCGTTCGGCGGAATTCGCGAAATATGCGGCGAATGCGATGCTCGCGACCCGCATCTCGTTCATGAACGAGATGTCGAATCTCGCCGACAAGGTCGGTGCCGACATCGAAGCCGTGCGCCGCGGGATCGGTTCCGATCCGCGCATCGGCTATCACTTCCTGTACGCGGGCGTCGGCTACGGCGGCTCGTGCTTCCCGAAGGACGTGCAGGCGCTGATCCGCACCGCCGGCGAGAACGGCCAGCCGCTGCGCATCCTGGAGGCCGTCGAAGCGGCCAACTCCGCACAGAAGGACGTGCTGATCGGCAAGATCGAGCAGCGCTTCGGCGCGGACCTGACCGGTCGCGAATTCGCGGTCTGGGGCCTCGCGTTCAAGCCGAATACGGACGACATGCGCGAGGCGCCGAGCCGTCGGCTGATCGCCGCGCTGCTCGGGCGTGGCGCGATCGTGCGCGCGTACGATCCGGTCGCGATCGACGAGGCGCGCCGCGTGTTCGCGCTCGATCTCGGCGAGGCTTCCGACGCGCTTGCGCGTCTGCATTTCGTCGATACCCAGGACGCGGCCGTGAGCGCCGCGGATGCGCTCGTGATCGTCACCGAGTGGAAGGAATTCCGGAGCCCGGATTTCACGCGCCTGAAGGCCGAACTGAAGGCGCCGGTGATCTTCGACGGGCGCAACCTGTACGAACCGGACGCGATGGCCGAACTCGGCTTCGACTACCATGCGATCGGGCGTCCGCACGTCGATCCGCAGTCCCCCTCCCGTGGATGAGCGCACGATGACGACCCTTCGCGAAGTGGTGCCGGTCCCGCGCGCGCAGCTCGCGCGTTCGCGTGTGCTCGTGGTCGGCGACGTGATGCTCGACCGCTACTGGTTCGGCAACGTCGACCGTATTTCGCCGGAAGCGCCGGTGCCCGTCGTGCACGTGCAGCGCCAGGAAGAGCGGCTCGGCGGCGCGGCCAACGTCGCGCGCAACGCCGTGACGCTCGGCGCCCAGGCCGGGCTGCTGTGCGTGGTCGGCTGCGACGAACCCGGTGAGCGGATCGTCGAGCTGCTCGGCAGCAGTGGCGTCACGCCCCATCTCGAGCGCGACGCGGCGCTGCCGACGACCATCAAGCTGCGCGTGCTTGCGCGCCAGCAGCAGCTGCTGCGCGTCGATTTCGAAGCGATGCCGACGCACGAGGTGCTGCTCGCCGGGCTCGCGCGGTTCGACGCGCTGCTGCCGCAGCACGACATCGTGCTGATGTCGGATTACGCGAAAGGCGGGCTGACGCACGTGACGACGATGATCGAGAAGGCGCGCGCGGCCGGCAAGCCGGTGCTCGTCGATCCGAAGGGCGGCGACTGGGCGCGCTATCGCGGCGCCTCGCTGATCACGCCGAACCGCGCGGAGTTGCGCGAAGTCGTCGGTCAGTGGCATTCGGAAGACGACCTTCGCGCGCGCGTCGCGAAGCTGCGCGCGGAACTCGATCTCGATGCGTTGCTGCTCACGCGTTCGGAAGAGGGGATGACGCTCTTTTCCGCCGCGGGCGAACTGCACGCGCCGGCGCTCGCGCGCGAGGTGTACGACGTGTCGGGGGCGGGCGATACCGTGATCGCGACCGTCGCGACGATGCTCGGCGCAGGCGTGCCGCTCGTCGACGCCGTCGTGCTGGCGAACCGTGCCGCGGGTATTGTGGTCGGCAAGCTCGGCACGGCGACCGTCGGCTACGACGAACTATTTCACTGAGCGCATCGGGCGGCGCACGCGCCGGCCGGACGGCTCCCATTTTTCAGGCAGGACGACCATGACCATCATCGTCACCGGCGCAGCCGGTTTTATCGGCGCGAACATCGTCAAGGCGCTCAACGAGCGTGGCGAGTCGCGCATCATCGCGGTCGACAATCTGACGCGCGCGGAAAAGTTCCGCAATCTCGTCGATTGCGAGATCGACGACTATCTCGACAAGACGGAATTCGTCGAACGCTTCGCACGCGGCGATTTCGGCAAGGTACGCGCGGTGTTCCACGAAGGCGCCTGTTCGGACACGATGGAAACCGACGGCCGCTACATGATGGACAACAACTTCCGCTACAGCCGCGCGGTGCTCGATGCGTGCCTCGCGCAGGGCGCGCAGTTCCTGTACGCGTCGTCGGCGGCGACCTACGGCGGCTCGACGCGCTTCGTCGAGGAGCGCGAGGTCGAGGCGCCGCTGAACGTCTACGGCTATTCGAAGTTCCTGTTCGACCAGGTGATCCGGCGCGTGCTGCCGAGCGCGAAGAGCCAGATCGCCGGGTTCCGCTACTTCAACGTGTACGGCCCGCGCGAGACGCACAAGGGCCGCATGGCGTCGGTCGCGTTCCACAACTTCAACCAGTTCCGCGCGGAAGGCAAGGTCAAGCTGTTCGGCGAGTACAACGGTTATGCGCCGGGCGAGCAGACGCGCGACTTCGTGTCGATCGAGGATGTCGCGAAGGTGAACCTGTTCTTCTTCGATCATCCGGAGAAGTCGGGCATCTTCAACCTCGGCACCGGCCGCGCACAACCGTTCAACGACATCGCGTCGACGGTCGTGAACACGCTGCGCGCGCTCGACGGCCTGCCGCCGCTGACGCTCGCGCAGCAGGTCGAGCAGGGGCTGATCGAATACGTGCCGTTCCCGGATGCGCTGCGCGGCAAGTACCAGTGCTTCACGCAGGCCGACCAGACGAAGCTGCGTGCTGCCGGCTACGATGCGCCGTTCCTGACGGTGCAGGAAGGTGTCGACCGTTACGTGCGTTGGCTGTCCGGCCAGGTTTAAGTCCGCGCGTCGCATCGCTAGACTGGGTCTCACGGTCGGCAGCCGCCGACCGTTTTTCATCGGAGATCCAGCACATGATCAGGAAATGGTTTGCCGCCGCAGCGATGTTCGGCGCGATCGCGTCGGCCTGGGCGGCCGTCGACGTCAACACCGCGAACGAGGATGCACTCGTCGGCATCAAGGGCATCGGTCCCGCGCGGGCAAAGGCGATTCTCGACGAGCGCGGCGCGCGCGGCCCGTTCAGGAATGCAGACGATCTTGCATCGCGCGTGAAAGGCATGGGCGGCCATACGGTCGAGCGCCTTCAGCAGGAGGGGTTGACGATCGGCGCAGCAGGCTCGGGTGCGCAGGCACCCGCCGCGGGCAAGCCCACCGCAGTGAAACCTGCCGCGGCGCCCGCCCGCACTGCGCAGAAGTAACGCTCGCGAGGCGAAAGGCTCCTTCAGTCGCCGTCGTTGCGACGGCTTCCCGCGGCATGCCGCGGGTTTTTTGCGTGCATGCTGCACGCGCACGATCGTGAATCGCGGGCACGCCTATTCCACCGTCGCAATGGGGGTTGCCGGCGCGAGCCCCGGCGCTGGTTTACAATCAATCGATTGATCAGCCTCGCACTCACGGTATCTCCATGGCTTACAAAACTATCGAAGACACGATCGGCAACACGCCGCTCGTGCAACTGGTCCGCCTGCCGGACGACGAGATTCGCGCACGCAACAACGTGTTGCTCGCCAAGCTGGAAGGCAACAATCCGGCCGGTTCCGTGAAGGATCGCCCTGCGCTGTCGATGATCAACAAGGCCGAGGCGCGCGGCCGCATCAAGCCGGGCGATACGCTGATCGAGGCGACGAGCGGCAATACGGGCATCGCGCTCGCGATGGCCGCGGCGATCCGCGGTTACAAGATGGTGCTGATCATGCCGGAGGACCTGTCGGTCGAGCGTCGCCAGAGCATGGCCGCTTACGGTGCCGAAATCATCCTGACGCCGGTAAAGGGCGGGATGGAACTGGCGCGCGACCTCGCGGAGCAGATGCAGCGCGAAGGCAAGGGCGTGATCCTCGATCAGTTCGGGAACCCCGACAACCCGCTCGCGCACTACGAAGGAACGGGCCCGGAGATCTGGCGCGACACCGAGGGGCGCGTCACGCACTTCGTGTCGGCGATGGGCACGACGGGCACGATCATGGGCACGTCGCGTTTTCTGAAGGAACAGAATCCGGCGATCGAGATCGTTGGCGCGCAGCCGGAAGAAGGGTCGCGCATCCCGGGCATTCGCAAGTGGCCGGAGGCCTATATGCCGACGATCTTCGATCGCAGTCGCGTCGATCGCGTCGAGAGCGTGAGCCAGGCCGCGTCCGAAACGATGGCGCGCCGGCTCGCGGCCGTCGAAGGCATCTTTGCCGGCATCTCGTCGGGTGGCGCATGCGAAGTCGCGATGCGCATCGCGCGCCAGGTGGAGAACGCGACGATCGTGTTCATCGTCTGCGATCGCGGCGACCGATACCTGTCGACCGGCGTGTTTCCTGCCTGAGCCGGAACGGCATCGGCAGGATCACGCGATAAAAAAGCGCCGCACGAGCGGCGCTTTTTCTTTGCGCGGGCCGAGCTTACTGCGCTGGTGCTTCCGTGTCCGCCGCGGGCAGCGGCAGCGCGCCGCTCGCTTCCATCTGCGCCTTCACGGCTTCGCCGAGCTGGTACACGGTGAGCGTGTAGAAGAAGCTGCGGTTGTAGCGCGTCAGCACGTAGAAGTTCTTGAGGCCGAGCATGTACTCGGTTGCGCGCCCCGGCGACGGCAGATCGACCACGGTCACCGGCGTGCCGGCTTCGGTGGTGATATTGACCGTCGGCTCGTTGAGCGTCATGCCGGCGCGCAGCAGCTGCGACAGTGCCCAGTGCGGTTCGGGCTGGCCGTCCGCGGCCGCCTGGGCGATGCCGAGGCTGCCCGTGTCGGGCGTGATCCGCCAGACCACCGGGCGGTCGGTTTCCCAGCCGTGCTGCTTCAGGTAGTTTGCGACGCTGCCGATCGCATCGGCAGGACTGCTGCGCAGATCGACGTGGCCGCCGCCGTCGTAGTCGACCGCATACTCGCGGATGCTGCTCGGCAGGAACTGCGGGATGCCGATCGCACCCGTGTACGAGCCGAGCACGGTGGTCGGGTCGAGCTGGTTGTCGCGGGTCCAGACGAGGAAGTCCTCGAGGTTCTTGCGGAACGTGGCCTGGCGGCTGTCGCGATTCGGCGTGTCCGGGTAGTCGAATGTGAGCGTCGTCAGCGCATCGAGCACGCGGAAGTTGCCCATGTAGCGGCCGTAGATCGTTTCGACGCCGATGATGCCGACGATCACCTCGGGCGGCACGCCAAATTCCTCGGACGCGCGCTGCAGCGTTGCCCGGTTCGCCTTCCAGAATTTCACGCCCGCGTTGATGCGGATCGGTTCGATGAAGCGCGAACGATAGACGCTCCAGTTCTTCACCGAAGGCGTCGGCGCCGGCTTCACGAGTTTCACGGCCGTGGCCGAGTAGCTGACGCGCGAGAACAGCGCGTGCAGGCTCGCGGAATCGAAGCCGTTGCGGCTCACCATCTCGTCGATGAACGCATCGACCTTCGCGTTGCTCGCGTAACGCTGCGGAACGATCTCCTCTTCGAAGGTCTGGCCCGGCGGCGTCGGCTGCTGCGGTTGCGCCTGCGCGACGAGCGTGCCGGGAGACTTCGCAGGCTGTGTTTGCGCGGCGGCGGGTGCGGCGGCCAGGGTAGCGGCGACGGCAGCGGCAACGAGCGGAACGCGAACGCGGAACAGTGCGGAGAGAAGGGCGGCAGGCTTGCTGGAATTCATGTCGAAGCGGGCGGACAGGGCGATGGGGTTCGGCGCAGTATACCCGACGCACCTTGCGTGCCGGGGCGTAGCAGCGCACCGTTGTGGTAAGTTAGCGGCGAATTCGCGGCAGACGATGGACATCATTGATGGAGACCAGCGGCGCAACCCGCGTCGCGGATGACAGCTTATGGCAACCGCCTTCTATACGCACCCCGACTGCATGCTGCACGAGATGGGGGAATGGCATCCGGAATGCCCGGCCCGACTGTCGGCGATCCAGGATCAGCTGATCGCGAGCCGCATCGACGACCTGATCGTGCACGAAACCGCGCCGTTCGCGAGCGAGGTGGCGCTGGGCCGCGTGCATACGCAGGCCCATATCGACTACATCCGCAGCATGATGCCCGTCGACGGCTACGTCGAGATCGATCCCGACACGCTGATGAACCGCGACACGTGGCGCGCCGCGCTGCGTGCGGCCGGCGCCGCGATCGCGGCGACCGACGCGGTGATCGAAGGCCGCTACGCGAATGCGTTCTGCAGCGTTCGGCCGCCCGGCCATCACGCGGAACCCGCGCGCGCGATGGGCTTCTGCTTCTTCAACAACGTCGCGATCGCCGCGCGGCACGCGCTCGACGTGCACGGCCTCGAGCGGGTCGCGATCATCGATTTCGACGTGCACCACGGCAACGGCACCGAAGCCGCGTTCGCGAACGACGAGCGCGTGCTGATGTGCAGCTTCTTCCAGCATCCGCTGTACCCGTTCTCGGGCGCCGATCACCAGGCGCCGAACATGGTCAACCTGCCGATGCCTGCGCGCAGCAACGGGATGGCGATCCGCGAAGCGGTCGACATGTTCTGGCTGCCGCGTCTCGACGCGTTCAAGCCGCAAATGCTGTTCGTGTCGGCCGGTTTCGACGCGCATCGCGAGGACGACATCGGCAACCTCGGTCTCGTCGAATCCGATTTCGAATGGCTGACCGCCCAGGTCGTCGACGTCGCGCGCCGGCATGCGCAGGGTCGCATCGTGAGCTGTCTCGAGGGCGGCTACAACCTGTCGGCACTCGGGCGCAGCGTGGTCGCGCACCTGCGCGTGCTGGCCGGCATCTGACCGGCAGCGGATCGGCGCGCGCTCAGCGCGCCGGCACGTGCGCGTGAATCCACGCGATCAGCGCATCGATCACGCGGTCGCGCTCGAGATCGTTCATCGTTTCGTGGAACCCGCCTTCGTATAGCGTCAGCGTGCGATCGGGCGAGCCGACGCGGGCGCCGAACGCGCGGCTTCCATCGGGTTCGGTCAGCTTGTCCTCGGTGCCGTGATAGACGAGCACCGGCACGCGCAGCGCACCGCGACCGTGCTCGATGCGCGCCATCGCATCGAGGATTTCGGCGCCGGTGCGCGCCGGCACCGCGCCGTGGTGCACGAGCGGATCGGCGCGATTGGCCGCGACGACGGCCGGATCGCGCGACAACAGCGCCGCATCGATCCTGATTGCAGGGAAGCTCGGCCACACGCGGCTGATGAAGCGGCTCATCGCGAGCATCCAGCGCGGCACGTCGCGTCCCGGCGCGAGCGCCGGGCTCGACAGCACGAGGCCTGCCAGTGCGTGGCCGCGAGCCGGCACGCGTTCGATCGCATACAGCGCCGCGACGGCGCCGCCCATGCTGTGCCCCATCAGGAAGAGCGGCGTGGCGCCGCGGGCGGCTTCGGCAACCAGCGCATCCGCATCGTTCAGGTAATCGTCGAAACGCTCGACCCATGCGCGTTTGCCGGGCGACTGGCCGTGCCCGCGCAGATCGATCGCCAGCACGTCGATGCCCGCCGCGTTCAATCTGGCCGCGAGCGCCGCGTAACGGCCCGCATGCTCGGCGAGGCCGTGGACGAGCGCGATCGTCGCAAGCGGCGGCACCGTGCCGTCGCCGGCCGGCCAGCGATACGACGCCAGTTCGAGCCCGTCCGCGGTACGCAGCCGGCCCATCCGCGGGGCGGGCGGCGATACCGGGCCCGATGCCGAGGTGGCGGCGGGTGCGGCGGCCTGCGTGGTGGTGGCGGTCATCTGGCGGGTCCCCTGTCTCGTTGGCTTCGGTGTTCCGGATCATAGTCGCGGTAGCCGCGCGGCGGCCCAGCAGCGCCCCTCTAATTTCGTCTGGTTATGAAAAGATCGAAATCGATTATTAAGTGGAATGAGGCGTTTGCGGTAAAATCGCCGGCTATTCCAGATGCTTCGGCGGCCGACTGGCGGGCCTCGCCAGCCGGCCGCCGTTTTGTTTACATGATCGAATTACGCAATCTGTCGCAGCGTTTTCCCGGGCCGACCGGCTGGGTCGACGCATTGCACAACGTCAATCTGACGATCCCGCAGGGAGAGGTGTTCGGCATCATCGGCCGAAGCGGCGCCGGCAAGAGCACGCTCGTGCGCACCATCAACCTGCTCACGCGGCCGACCGAAGGCAATGTCGTCGTCGGGGGACGCGATCTCACGCTGCTGTCGTCCGGCGCGCTGCGCGAAGCGCGCCGCGAAATCGGCATGATCTTCCAGCACTTCAATCTGCTGTCGTCGCGCACGGTGTTCGACAACGTCGCGCTGCCGCTCGAGCTGGCCGGCGCGAGCCGTGCCGAGATCGAGGCGGCGGTGCTGCCGCTGCTCGACCTCGTCGGGCTGTCCGCGCAGAAGGATCGCTATCCGGCGCAGATCAGCGGCGGCCAGAAGCAGCGCGTCGGCATCGCCCGCGCGCTCGCGAGCAAGCCGAAGGTGCTGCTGTCGGACGAAGCGACGTCGGCGCTCGACCCCGAGACCACGCGCGCGATCCTCGACCTGCTGAAGCGCATCAACCGCGAGCTCGGCCTGACGATCGTGCTGATCACGCACCAGATGGAAGTCATCAAGCAGGTGTGCGATCGCGTGGCGGTGCTCGACGCGGGCCGCGTGGTCGAAGAGGGCCGCGTGATCGACGTGTTCCTGCAGCCGCATCACGAAGTGACGCGCGCGCTGATCGGCGACGTGATCGCGCAGGAACTGCCGCCCGCGCTGAAGGCGCGCGTGGCCGAGCGGCTGAAGACGGGCAGCGGGCATCTGCTGCGGCTCGCGTTCACCGGCTCGGGTGTCGATCAGCCGATCCTGTCGGAGACGATCCGCCGGTACGAACTCGATTTCAACATCCTGCATGGCCAGATCGACGAGATCCAGGGGCAGGCGTTCGGGTCGCTCGCGGTGCTCGCGGGCGGCGAACCGGGCAAGGTCGGGCAGGCGCTCGCGTTCCTGCGCGAGCAAGGTGTGGTGGTAGAGGAGCTTTCGTATGTTGAGTGAGATGTTCGATATGTTCGTGCAGTCGTTCTGGGAGACGCTGATCATGGTCGGCATCTCGGGGGCGGTCGGCGCGCTCGTCGGGCTGCCGCTCGGCGTGCTGCTCTACCTGACCGACCGCCAGGGCGTGCTGCAGAACCTCGGCGTGAATCGCGTGCTCGGCGGCATCGTGAACGCGGTGCGCTCGACGCCGTTCATCATCCTGCTGGTCGCGGTCATACCGTTCACGCGGCTCGTCACGGGGTCGTCGATCGGCACGGCCGCAGCGGTCGTGCCGCTGACGCTCGCGGCCGCACCGTTCGTCGCGCGGTTGGTCGAGACCGCGCTGCGCGAAGTCGACCGCGGGCTGATCGAGGCCGCCCAGTCGATGGGTGCGACGACCTCGCAGATCGTGTTCAAGGTGCTGCTGCCCGAATCGCTGCCGGGCATCGTCGCGGGCCTGACGATCACGTTCGTGTCGCTCGTCGGCTATTCGGCGATGGCCGGTGCGATCGGCGGCGGCGGGCTCGGCGATCTCGGGATCCGCTACGGCTACCAGCGCTATCTGCCGGAAGTGATGTGGACGGTCGTCGCGATCCTGATCGTGTTCGTGCAGATCGTGCAGTCGTTCGGCGACTGGCTCGTGCGCCGGCTGAGCCACAAGTAAAACGACATTCATTCGTTGGGGGATAGGATGCAACGACGCTTCATGCTGAAGTTCGCGGCCGCATTCGGCGCGGCCGCACTGTTCGCGAGCGCGCACGCGCAGACCGAAACCATCAAGGTGGGCGTGACGGGCGGCCCGCACGCGCAGATCATGGAGGTGGTGAAGAAGGTCGCGGCCAAGGGCGGCCTCGACATCCGCGTCGTCGAATTCTCGGATTACGTGCAACCGAACGCGGCGCTCGCGTCGGGCGATCTCGACGCGAACAGCTACCAGCACGATCCGTATCTGCAGGCGCAGGTGAAGGATCGCGGCTACAAGCTGATCAAGGTCGCGGAGACCGTCACGTTCCCGATGGGCATCTATTCGAAGCGGGTGAAGTCGCTGGCCGAGTTGAAGCCGGGCGCGCGCATCGCGGTGCCGAACGATCCGACCAACGGCGGCCGTGCGCTGCTGTTGCTGCAGAAACAGGGGCTCCTGAAGCTGCGCGCGGACGCCGGGCTGAAGGCGACGCCGCTCGACATCGTCGACAACCCGCGCAAGCTGAAGATCGTCGAGCTCGATGCGGCGCAGATTCCGCGCTCGCTCGGCGACGTCGACGCGGCCGCGATCAATACCAACTACGCGATGGAAGCGGGGTTGAAACCGAAACAGGATGCGATCGCGATCGAGGGCCCGACCGGCCCGTACGCGAACATTCTCGCGATTCGCGAGGCCGACCGGAGCAAACCGTGGGTCGCGAAGCTGGTCGCGGCTTATCATTCCGCGGAAGTGAAGCAGTTCATCGAACAGAAGTTCGGCGGCGCGGTGATCGCTGCCTGGTAACACGTGATGCGGGGCGCGCCCGGTGACGATTAGAGTCGATGATCGAAAACCCGGGCTTTGCGTCCGGGTTTTTTCTCTTTTAAAATAGAACGACCGTTCGCTATTGCCGGCGCGCCGGAGAGGCGCGCTATCCTCGATAGCCGCGATGGATTGGTCCGCTTGGCCGCGCAGTCATGAGGCCTCGCTATAGAATGGCCTCTGGTCGTATTCGTAACTTTGGAGCGTGTGCATGAAAATCCTGGTGCCAGTGAAAAGAGTGGTCGATTACAACGTGAAGGTCCGCGTGAAGTCGGACAACACGGGCGTCGACATCGCGAACGTG